>CAYGKF010000017.1:0-10897 GCA_964350615.1 uncultured Candidatus Saccharibacteria bacterium | reverse complement strand
TCCTGTCTTCAGTTATCTTTGACTCCTTTGTCCCATATGTATCGTAACCTATTCATTCTGCTTTTAAGTTCCAAGCTCTCCAACACATCCCACCATTCTCAAATTAAAAATCTTCTTTCTCTAATTCATACCTCTCATAATCCTTATACACCTCTAACATAATAGGATCTAGAATCTTCTTTGCTCTTGCTCTAGATATATTAAATGATTGCCATCCCATAGAATCTTTTTCATATCCACGCCAATATAGTTCCCTACCCAAACTATTTTCCATATCTTCATCCTCTAAAACATCTAACAACTCAACAAGCTCTGGAATAGCATCATCAGACAAATTACTTAAATAATAAACATCAAGTTTACCACTATCTATAAATCTCTGTATATTTTGCTTTGCAATAAACAAATCTGGATTTAAAAAATTCATACCTGCTAAAAACAGTAATATACAAACAAAAACTTGTAACAGGAAACTATTCTCTCTTTTATCCCTGAATATCTTATAAACCAGTAAGCAAAAAATCACAGCCAACAAAATAATAAAAGCATGACTGTATAATCTTAGAGTTGTATAACCATAAGCCTTTTCATATAAAGATAACCTCATAAAAGCAGAAACCATTATTACACCAACCTGAGCAATAAGCATACCACTTAGTACTTTGAATTCAACACCATGAACTGTTTCCTTTTTAACTATAAACTTCTCAATAGTTAAGAGTAAGAATAAACAGAGTACACCAACTGCCATTAGTTCAAAAAAACCTTTTCTAGCATATTCAGCATATGTAAAACCTTGAACAGAAATATTACTCTCTCCACCAAGGAAATATGTAAGCTGTATTAGAATAAACAAAAAGAACAAAATATTAACCAAACCTAAAATAATAGAACTTTCTATATGGCCTAGATTGTACTTGCTATTTCTTTGGTGAATAATTTCATTCTTTCTTGATTTTAAAAAAATATAGGAATACGATCCCATTATAATTAATGTTATAACTAATACTAAAACAATCCTAAAGATTGTTTCTGGTTGGATATTAATTGTAAAAAGAGTTGAAACATATCTTTGAAAAATTATATCTGCAGAGGAGAATAGTAATACAAAAATAAATAGAATAGGAATGGATATGGCCAAACCTTTTAATATCTGAAAGAACAATCTGTTAGAGTCTTTCCTCTTATTAGATAAAAACAGGCGGGATAATGTTTGGAATAATGGTGATATAAATAAGAAAGGGACGAAAATAGTTTTAATGTAATCCTTTAGATAAAAGTTCTTAAGTTTTTCCCTAAAGGATATTTTAGCAAGTATTAGTAATAAGAATAGACATATTCCAATATTGGCAACCGTTAGAAGGGGGCTTGTGCGAATAAAAGTCATTATACTAAAGAATAATAGAACAAGTAGTAGTAGTAAGACATCTTTATGGATATGCTTTTTAAACAGTGTACTAATACCTATGAATACCAATATTAACAAAAATATATATATTGCGAAATTTATTCCAATACTTTGGTTAAAAAAGAGATAATCAAAGAGTATTCCTAGAATAATTGAGATTACAGTTACTAATCTGGCTTTATCAATTATGCTAATCTTTATTTTTGAAATCTTCATATTTATATATTACAGGAAGAATGTTAGGAGTTGAAGGAGAGTTTTAAGTTTCAAACTTTCTGACACAACCTACCATTAAATATCCAAGACTCTCTTGATTCTTTCTAATGCTAGAGGCATATTTCTTCTTCCTTGTCCTACTGGGTAGTATGTAGGGTATATAGGATAACCATTTACAATTTCTTTTTCATTCTGAGTGTAATTACTTACACTAATATTTTTACCTAATAAAATACTAAATACTTGATTCCCAAAACTAATTACTATCTTTGGGTTTACAATCTCTATCTCCTTATACATTAAATTAAGGTAGTCTCTAAAGATGGAATTATTAAGAGGTCTTGCATCGAGTTGAGTACATTTTGCCAGATTAGTTATAAATACAGAATTATCTTCAATTTCTGAATAGACTTTGTTAGAAAAATCTATACTCCAATCTTCTGCTTTGTATTTCTTAATAGTTTTATATATTTTCCCATCTAACATTCCAAGATCATTAAAAATTCCCCATACCTGTTTTGTTCCAATCCAGGGTGCTCTTAAACCTTCCCAAGAAGGCTCGCCTGCAATATTTCTTCCAGTGGGGTTCATGAATACAAACATTACTTTGGGACTTTCTATACAGCCAGCACCATAGATAGAGGAGAATGTAGGTTCCCCATATTTTTTTTGAAGTTCATCGTATTGACTGTGTAGTTGAGTGACCTGTTTCATTGATTAAGCATTGTACCAAAGGAGAGCTCTCTTTTTAAGTTCCCAAGCTATCCAACACATCCCACCATTAGTTTTTATCAACCAAACCTCCCATATACTTAGCAACATACAGTAAAGTATCTCCCTTATATATCTTCTCCTCCCCAAAAAAATTATCTACCTCTCCATTAAGTTTATTTATATACTAAAACTCCTCATCTACCAACTCTTTGGGTCCTCTATATGGCATCTCAATATTAGAACTCCTTAAGGCCTTAGTTAATATCCCATACACATCATCAGAATTATTCCCTTCTACAACCCAACCGTAATAGACCATCATCCATACCGGCTTACCTTTAAAAAACACTATTTCTCTACCACCATATGGTTCACCACCAAAATAGTTGTCATGATATTTCCAATCATCTTTCTCATATACTATCGTAGTTGAATTATCTTCTTGTTTTATCTTAATATCAGAATCTTCAGAAGCATATGTGTTCTTACTTGCCTCTAATATAAATTTTTTTAATTTTTTAAAATTCATAGAATTAAAAATATAATTTAATAATGATATTTTACACTAGATATGAAATGAGAGATATTCTGTCCTTAAGTTCCAAGCCTTTTAATATCGCCCACCATTTTCCAATTCCCTGATATAATAACCATATGAAAAGCTTTAAAAGTAGATCAGATGTTGTAAAACATCTAGAATCTGTATACAAAGGACAGTATGGAGAATATATGTGGTATGCAGGACAAACATTTGTGTTTAAAGATGAAACTATCGCAAATAAAACAATGTTAGTAAGAGATTCTAATAATAGGATTAGTAGAAAGAATTTATATATAAAAGTACCTGAAGTCTATGAAGGAGATACAGAAGCGGATCTTAAAATTGTTATAGATGGTTTAAAGAAAGAAGTAGAGTGGTATGAGAAAGAATTTGGTCATATATCTAAATTAAAAATGCCACATGAGAGGTACAGTATTTGTAATGATCCAATGGAAAGTTGTAATAAAACAGTTTTGATCTCTACTGAATGGGTTGATAACATTCAAGGAGATATTTTTAGATTGGATAGCAAAAGATTGAATGAATATATCACTAATTATCCAGATTTTCAGGAAGTATTAGTACAGTTAGCTACCAAGCTTATGGAATTGTCTAAACAGAATATTTTCCCAGATATAACAGGTCAGGATAATGTAGCAATATATTTAGATAATGATACGCCCAAAATAGCACTTATTGATAGACATATAATATCTGAAAATAAATATAGTTCAGATGAGACAAAAACTAAGATAGAAGGTGGGATTGAAAGGCTAACGAAATTTTTAGAAGATCCTTTAGATTTTAGTAATGTTAGTTATCTTTCAAGTGGGGATTTTATTTAGATATTTATTATTAATGTAAGTTTGTTTTTAAGTTCCAAGCTATCTAACATCATCCACCATTTTTAAATCCCCATTTAGTATGATAGGTTGCATTGCTTCTATTTCAGAAGTGTAGGAAATATCTGGTATTGGATTAAGTAAATATATTGGTTTATTTAATACACAAGCAAAAGCCATTTCTATGAAAGTGTTTCCTCCAATGTAATTAGGAATATTATTCTTATTATAATTTAATACCAACAAGGCATCAGATTCCTCTATTTTCTTATAATATCCCCTAATTAAATCACCTTTAACTTCTGTATTTGAATCCTCCTTTTTTTCAGGGAGTCATTATCTATATGTTTTTCTACTCCAACTGGAAGGGTGGTCGTATGACCTAATTCCCGGAGGTATTTACCAGTATCTACCATCTCTTTTGAAAATTTCATAGAGGCTACAATTGCAATTTTCATAGAACTATTATAGCTTTTTTATCTAGATGTGAGTAGCATTGAGAAATTCTGAGTTTTCCAACACACCACTATTTCTTCCCTCATTATGTTAAAATAATTCCTGTATGAACCTTCTTAAACAAATACAAAACTACAAGCCATATAACAAGCAGGAAAGAAAAGATAAAGAAATCTTTTTAAAATATCTCACAAACTTTGACAATTGTTTGGACAGAGAAAACGAATATGGACACCTCACATCCTCAGCCTTTGTACTAAATGAAAAAAGAAATAAAATACTCATAATCCACCATAATATTTACGATGCATGGGGATGGCTAGGGGGACATGCAGATGGTGATGCAGATCTTCTTCATGTTGCAATAAAAGAAGTTAAAGAAGAATCTGGAGTAGAGGAGGTAAAACCAATAATAGAGGATATTTTTAGCCTAGACACTTTACCAGTTCTTGGTCATGAAAAAAGAGGCAAGTATGTTCCCGCACATATACACCTTAATGTAGCCTACTTGCTTGAAGCAAAAGAGAATGCAGAACTAAAAGTTAATGAAGAAGAAACAGGTGGCGTTAAATGGGTTCCTCTCAATGAAATGGTAGCTCTCTCAGGAGAACCACACATGGAAACTGTTTACGGAAAAGCCATTAAGAAGATGAAGGAGTCAAATTTATTGTCTTCTAAATTAACCCAATAGTTTTGTTAAACAATATTGCCAACCCCCTACCTAATATGTACAATAAAAGTAGTTAATAACAATAATTTATTTAAACTGCTTTTATGACCATAGGTAGAATAATAGCAACACTCATAGGATGTTTAATACTCGCAGTTATAGCAGGTCTTGTTACTAGAAACATTATAGTGGCAATTACATTCCCATTCTTACTTGTTGCATTCCTTTTAATGTGGAGAAACCTAAAACAAAATCCACCCAAAGATTTAGAAAAAGAGGAAAGTAACCAAGAGCAGAAAATAACCCCTCCTCAGGAAAAAAGAGAACAGGAACCACAGGTAAGACAACCAAGAGTGGAGAATGTACAAACTCAACCAAAGGTATCACAACCACCTGTGTCTACAAACTATCCTCCAACTCCCCCAGTACTATAACTGACTCGTACAGAAAGGACACCTAGTAGCCTTTGGCTTTATTTCTGTTTGACAATAAGGACATAATCTTTTCTTCTTCTCTTCTTGATCTTTCTTATTCATCCTATTTATAATCTTAGCTGCTTGGAATGTAATTAAGAAAAGAATAAACGTGGTAATTAGAAAAGATATAAATTCACTAATAAAATTACCGTAATGAATAACAACCGCTCCTGCCTCCCTTGCTAATTGTACAGATTCAAAATCATTCTTACCAAGAACCCAATACAAACTAGTAAGATCAATGCCAGAGGTAAAATAACCAATAGGAGGTGTTAAAATGTCATTTACTAAGGAATTAATTACATCCCTAAAAGCACCTCCAAGCATAATACCAACAGCTGCTCCTAAGGTAGCTTCTTTAAATGCGAAATTTTTAAATTCCTTTCTTAATTTTGCAACTTTCTTTGTTACTTTCTTCTTATTCATTTCTATACTGTCTTAACTTAAATATTAAATATGTTACTGTAGAAAGAGCCATAAAACCGTATACAATAGCCTGATTTAACATTACCATATCTAAAGTATCATTTCTAAATATGAAAAACAGAATCTGAAGAATTGTTGCAATAACTAAAATATATAAATAATTAAAATACTCCTTTGAAATAAAATAATTAGCAGCCATATATACAAAAGCATAAGCAGTCATACAAAGACCAAAGCCCCCAATGTAACCACTCACCATAGAGTATTGACTACCTACTGTAATATCTGTAATTAAACCATTAAATAGGAAAAAGAGAAGAGATATAAATAAACCAATAGAGATAGACAGGGCAAGAGATATCATTAAACTTTTCTTTTGACTCTTTTCTTCCTCTTCGTTAGTTAATCTTGCAAACAGTACGGAAGCTGTCATTATTGAGGCAAAGTATACTAATTTCCCAAGTATGGATACAGCTGAAAACTCTGCTCTAAACTCAGGGTTTACCAAAGGGAGAGTTAACATAAAAGGTCCACTTAGAAAAAGAAAGGAAAGAGTTATGAGAATGACTTCCTTAAAATCAATCTTTACCTTCTCATCTCTTTCTTTCTTAAACCTAACTAACGGTAATATAATAATTGTTGTTAAAATAGCAGGGATAGAATTTGCTAAAACAAGAAGAGCAACATCCCCACCCATTTCAATAGCAACCCATCCCATTGCAAACTTTAGAATAGTTTCAAGAAGTAGTATTAAATTAACAGTCCCAATTCTTTCTTTCCCAAGTAGTAAGCCTTTTCCGACAGGACTGGTAAAAGCAAAGAACATTGTTATAGCAAGAAATAGAACTATTTCAGAAGGAATATTTGCAATATCAGCAATAACCCCTCTACTTAAAAAGAAGAGGGTAGAGAAGACAACCCCTATGATTGAGAATATTATAAAGGAATACCATTTGTAGTGATCTAAGTCTGCACCTTTGTTTTTTGCTACCGCCTTAGTAACTACAGACTGTATTGCTACTGCAGGTACCTGTACTAAATATATTATTCCTAGAGCTGCACTAAATGTACTAAAAATAGTTTGGTCAGTATATCTTGCTATAAAAATATTAAAAAGGTAGTTTAAAATCCCTATAATTCCCCCTAGTATTGTAGTCAAAAAGAGGTTTTTTACAAAAATACTTTGTTTGGTAGATAGTGTCGTGTTCATATTTGTACTATAATATCACAAGATAACATTACACATTTTACCACTATGATTGAAGTAATAGTAGCATTAATAGGAGGGATTTTACTAGGTATAGGCTTTTTTTACATACTAAAAAGAAGACAAGGAGCTAGTAGTGAAGATATTTCTGAGAGTATACAAGTTAAGCTTGACGAATTAGTTCCTAAAGCCTTGATGGAAGCAAATGAATATTTAGTAAGAACTGCAAGAGAGTCTCTTAGTTCGGAAACTAAGCAGTCCAGAGTAGACTTGGAAAACAAAAGAGAAGAAATATCTAGAATGGTTAAGGGTATGGAAGAGTATCTTAAGGTAGCAGAAAAGGAGAGGATTAATACATATGCTACTTTAAAAAACTCTGTAGAGGAAAGTAGAAAAATAACAGAACAGCTTTCTGTTAGTACAGAGAATCTTAAGAAGGTTTTGTCAGATAACCAAGTAAGAGGTCAGTTTGGAGAGAGAGTTGCAGATGATCTTTTACAGATGGCTGGTTTTGTGAGGGGTGTGGATTATGAATTTAACAAAGCCCAAGAGGGTTCTAAAACACGTCCTGACTTTGCAGTGTTCTTACCTGATGGTACTAGGATAAATGTAGATTCTAAATTTCCTTATGCTAATTTACAGAAGATGTCTAATACTGAAGATAAGGGTATGAAAGAAAAATACATGAAGGATTTTGAAAGGGATGTTAAAGAAAAAATTAAACAGGTTACCTCTAGGGATTATATTAATCCTGAGGATAAAACTGTTGACTTTGTAATACTGTTCATACCTAATGAAATGATATTTTCCTACATCTATGACAAGATGCCAGAGCTTTCTCAGGAAGCTATGGCAAGTAAGGTTGTGCTTGCAGGTCCATTTAGTTTTACAGCAATATTAAGAATGATAAGACAGTCTTACGAGAATTTTAGAGTACAGAAAAATATTTACAACATAATTGGTCATGTTAAGTCTTTTGAAAAAGAGTTTGGTAAATTCTCTGAGGAATTTTATAAAATAGGAGATAGGATAGGGTCTTTGAGAAAACAGTATGACAATGTAAGTACGACTAGGTTTAATCAATTAGAAAGGAAGATAGATAAGGTTAAGGAGGAAGGGTTGGGGGTGGAAGAAGGAGAGCAGAGGAAATTGTTAGAGGAAGTAAAGCAATAATCCAATTTCTGCTTCATATATAGGGACTTAATATTCCAAGAGAAGGTGTTCTAAAAAGAGAAAAGGGGGTATTTACCACCCCCTTCTATTTCTTAAGCAAGAAAAGGTCTTAGGTAACTGGTGCTTGAGTAATCTCTTTCTTTTTCCCCCAAGCTAATATTCCAAGTAAAACAAGATTTGCTATAGGGACAATAGCTAGCAACCCTAAGAGTTTTTCATAACCTCTCTTTTCACAGATGTTCATCAATGCAATGATTGATATTATTGCAATTGCTAACCCACCTAGGCCAGGAATTAATATTAAAAGAACTAACAAAGGGTTCATGTCTCCCATCTTAAGTAGCAACACGATATTTAGGATAGGAATCCATGCAAACCAAGCATTCTCGTAACTTAACTTCTTTGCAATTGTCATAAGTGTTACAGAAGAGTAGATGTACATAAAGAACATTGAACCAAAGGTGAATATTAGTACTGCTCCACCAAAAAGAGCTGCTAACTCTTCTCCTCCCTCAGAACTGCTCTCGTATGTATTGGTAGCACCTGTATCATCCCACCAATCATCGCTCCAGTCAGTGTCCCAATCATCCCAGTCTGTTACAGGAGTGTCATCTGTCTGGGCTAATGTAGGTACAGCTATCATTGAAAATGATGCAAGTACAAAAACAAAGGAAAGAATTAAAATAAGGGTCTTTTTCATAAAGATTTTATAATAATTTATATTGACATAATTGTTACATATTTGGAAATAAAGTACAATATATGCTAACTTATATGTAATGAAATCTGCCACTTTTAGAACAATCAAAGGATCTAAACAAATACTACTTTCAGCACCTCATGTGTATCCACACAAAAGACCCAGACTCAGTATGGCCTACAAAATAGGTGAAGCATATACAGACACTATAGTAGAACAAGTTTGTAAAAACATTGACACTTTTGGAATAGTCCTTACAGATGAGTCAGATTATGACTACAATTATCATGAAGAAAAAAATAATCCTTACAAAAAAGAGATTAGTAAGATGGTGGAAGACAATGACATCAAATATTTTCTGGACATACATGGTTTAAAGGAACACAAATACCATGATGTGGAAATTTACTATCCTACAAAATTTTCTAAATCTATAAGACTTGCACAGGCAATAGAAGAAGGATTGGGAAAAAGAGTCCTTAGGGGCCTAAATGTCTTGATCTTAAGATTTCCGGAAACACCTCAAGAAGAATTAGGGGAATACGTAGCTTCTAAATTAAGAGTCCCCTCTGTTCAAATAGAGATAGCTAGATACATAAGAGAGAAAAAAAAATTAAGAGAAGGCTTTATTCAAAATCTAGGGGAAGTTCTAGAAGGCTTAGTAATATAGATATTATTATCGGTTAATTAAATAGACAGTTTTTCACTTTGACCTATCCAGTTTACTCTGTTATTCTGAATAGTAATAATTTTATGACAAACCACAATGGCAACAACGAAAAAGACAAAAACGATGAAAAAAACAAGCAGTAAAGCAACCTCTAAAACGGTAGATTCTCCTAAAAATAAAGCAATAGATGTAGCTGTTTCCCAAATAGAAAAACAATTTGGAAAAGGTTCCATAATGAAATTAGGGGGAGATAAAAAAATAGATATAGATGTAATTCCTACTGGAGCACTTTCCTTAGATATTGCTCTTGGAATAGGAGGAGTACCTAAAGGTAGAATAGTAGAAATATATGGGCCGGAATCATCTGGTAAAAGTACTCTAGCACTCCACATACTAGCGGAAGCCCAGAAGAAGGGAGAAGCGGTTGCTCTCATAGACGCAGAGCATGCTTTTGATCCCACATATGCTAGAAATATTGGTGTGATATTGGACGATCTTTACATATCTCAACCAGACTTTGGAGAACAAGCTCTTGAGATTTTAGAAACATTAGTAAGATCCGCAGCCTTTGGTGTGGTAGTAGTAGACTCAGTAGCAGCTCTTACTCCTAGAGCAGAGATAGAAGGGGACATGGGAGATAGTCATATGGGTTTACAGGCTAGGTTAATGTCTCAAGCATTAAGAAAAATTACAGCGGTAACTAGTAAAACAGGAACCACAGTAATCTTCATAAACCAATTAAGAATGAAGATTGGAATAATGTTTGGAAACCCTGAAACAACTACAGGTGGTAGAGCTCTTAAATTCTACTCCTCAATTAGATTAGACATTAGACAGAAAGATAAAATACTAAAAGATGGAAAGATAGTTGGTCATGTTAGAAAGGTTAAGGTTGCTAAAAACAAAATGGCTCCTCCATTTAAAGAAGCAACTTTTGACATGATATATCCTCTTGGTATAGACAAAGAAAGTAGCATCATAGATGCAGCTTTAGAGGTAGGAGTTATAGAAAAGAAAGGATCATGGTTTAGTTATGGAGATCTTCAATTAGGACAAGGTAAGGAAGCCGCCGCAGACTTCTTAAGGGAAGATAAAAAGATAAAAACAAAGATTGTAAAAGAGGTAAAAGCAAAGATTTAATAATGAAAGTAACAAAACTATCCTCTCAAAAGAAAGATAGTTCCAGGGTCAATATGTATATAGACCAAGAATTCTTCTGTGGGCTTTCTCTAGACGCTGTTTCTAAATTCAACATATATGATGGTAAAGAATTAGACCCAGTGGAATTAGAAAATATTCTTTTTGAGGAATTAAAAGCTAGATTTTCACAAAGAGCTCTCTCATATATATCCAGAGCAATTAAAACAGAATTTCAGCTTAGGAGATACTTAAGGACTC
>CAYGKF010000016.1:5559-11102 GCA_964350615.1 uncultured Candidatus Saccharibacteria bacterium | reverse complement strand
ATTCCAAACCAATATGGAATGAATAAGTTCAGAGACATATGACACAATTCTATCAGTATAAGGAGGGGTCACCTACCTATATCAATTAAGACCTTAAGTAAGTTTGGGCTTACTCAAGAAGAAGCTGAATACTGCACAGAAAATTGTCTTGAAGGAGAGCTTAACACATCTTTGCTTAAAGAAGGCTTGATTGATGAGTTACGACTAATTGTAAAACCTATTGTATTAGGTAAAGGAAAAGTTCTATTTAACGACTTTGATATAAATAGTAAATTCAAACTCGTCAATTCAGAATCACTCGCATATGGTTCTATTGAATTGACAATGACTATCTTGCCTCTTTTGTAAATCATAACAATCGCCCTAACAACTTAAATCAAAATTAGGAAGCTCAAGTAAGAACTTCCATTTAAATTTCCCTAAGTCGAACTTCGTTAGTTATCCCTTTATAGTAAGGACTATATAGAATATTTATGCTTGATTTAATATTCTATAAGACTTGTTTCAAGTTTTACTAAAAGCATTAATTAATGATAATGCTATAAAAATAGAAAAACCTATTGCAAACCCTCCTAAAAACTCTTAAAATATAAACATTAAATTTATCTTTAAAATATATGATATACGCAATAATAGCATTAGTATTGTTAGCTATTGTCCTAGTAGGGCTTTACAACAAACTTGCTAAACAAAAAGTTTTAGTTGAAGAAGCATCTTCTGACATAGAAACATTCCTTAAGCAACGATATGACATGATCCCAAATCTTGTCGAAATTGTAAAAGGATACGCTAAGCATGAGCAGGAAACATTTACGAAAATTACAGAGATGAGAGCTAAGGCTATGGCCTCTGGATCCCTAGAGGAGAAGATGGAAATTGAAGGAGAACTTACAAAAGCACTTTCCAGAATAATAGCAGTAGCAGAAAACTACCCAGAGCTTAAAGCAAACACAAACTTCCAACAGTTACAAACAAGTCTTGAGGCTCTTGAAAACAATATTCAAAAATCTAGAAGATTTTATAATGGTGCTGCTCGAGACTTCAACAAGATGATAGTTGTATTTCCAAACAACCTTTTAGCAGGTCTATTTGGGTTTTCTAGGGTACCTTTCTTTGAGGCTACAGAAGAGGAAAAGAAGAATGTTGAAATAAAGTTCTAATCTAAGAAGGAGAACTAATTATGAGAAGAATATTAAAGGGTTCTCTCTTTTCACTGTTTGTATTTACTGCTTTCTTTATGGTTGGTACATACGCACAGGAAGAGCTGCCCACCACAGAACAAATAACTCGCTTTGAGAGTCATGTAGAATTAGAAGAAAATACAGATATTCATATTAAAGAAGAAATCCATTATTTTTTTCCCTCATCTAGAAGAGGAATAATTAGAGAAATCCCAGTAGATTACAAGGTCCAAGCAGGATTTAGAAGACCCACCACATTAATACTTGAAGATATTTACTACTATAGAAAAAATAATCCGGAAAGAAGATTTTCAGAATATGAAAGAAGCTCTAAAAGTGGTTACGCAATATTTAAGATAGGAGATCCAGATGTCACTATTCAAGGTGAATATGTATATGTCATAGAATATACCTTAAGAAATGCTGTCAACTACTTTGATGACTACGATGAACTCTATCTAAATATAACTGGACAAGGTTGGAATGTTCCAATTAAAGAGGCTTATGCTAATATAAAAGTTCCTGGTGAAATTACAGATCAGATTTGTTTTACTGGACCTGTAGGTTCTACTCTTTCCAATTGTACTTTTGAAGATGTGTCAGAAGAAGAAGTAACTGTTATTGTAAATTCTGAACTTGCATCCTTTGAAGGATATACAATTGCCCTTAAGATGCCAAAAGGAACCTTAGAAGACACTACAGGAAGACAGAGAATAGCTTTTCTAATAAGCAATATAGGAATATTACTTCCTGTTCCTGTATTCTTCTTTTTACTTAGTATTTTAAAGAAAAAAGGTAAAAACAGAAAACTCACAGTTATTCGTCATTTTGAACCTCAAAAAGGAATGTATCCTCTATTCGCTGGTTATGTTTATACCTCCAAATTAGATAGTAGACATATAACAGCAGAAATAATACAACTTGCTGTAGATGGTTATATTAAAATAAAACAAGAGAAAAAGAATCGTTATAATTTGGAAAAAATTGGAATAGAAAAAGAAATTTCAGAAGATTCAGTAAGAAATCTTTATTCTGGAATATTTAAAGAAAAAGATTCTGTTGATACAAGAAAGATTTCTTCTAACTTCTATCTGACAGTTAATGGTATAGAGAAAGAATTACAGAAGAAAGCCTATGAAGAAGAATATTTTGACAAGAAGAGGAAGAAATTAAGAGGTTTGTTAGGTGCTGTTGGAGCAGTTGGAATATTTCTTTCCTTCATGTCCTTTGGTGCTCTTTCATATATAGCCGCTACTGGTTGGAGTATTGGTTTTATAATCTCGTCTATTCTCTTTTTAATCTTTTCTTCTAAAGTAGATCTTAAAGGAGAAAAAGGCAATGAAATATTTTATGAGTTAGAGGGATTAAAACAGTATATTAATACTGCTGAAAAAGATAGAATTGAGTTCCATAATGACCCAGAGAAATTCAGAGGAGTATTTGAGACCCTACTTCCCTACGCCATCATATTTGGATTAGAAAAGAAATGGGCAGAAGAATTTAAGGACATCTACAAAGAACCACCTTCTTGGTATGAGGGAAATATGACAGCTTTTAATTCCTATGTCTTAGCTTCTTCAATAGGGAGTATCAGTAAAAACGTAAAAGCAAAATCAGTCGCCCCAAACAGTGCAGGAGGTTTTACATCTAGTCATGGAGGCTCTGGAGGAAGTGGATTTAGTGGAGGAAGTAGTGGTGGAGGTTTTGGAGGAGGGGGAGGAAGTAGTTGGTAAAAACCAAATTACCATTTAATAGTATATCCTTTTAAAATTGTTCTTAACCAAGAGTAATAGTAGTAAAGTGCATATTTAAACTTATTTGAAGTCCAATCCCTACTGTGCATGTAGGTAATTTTATTCCCCCCTAAACTTTCCTTAAAAGCACCTACTCCACTCCAAGGATGTTTTTTATTTTTATACCCTTCTGGAACTACTCCTCCAAAAAGATCAAAAGTTTTACAACCTAATTCCTTGCCAAGCTTTAAACACTCCCAATACAGTAAATATGTAATATTTATATTCTTATCTCTAAACTCTGTATCTGTAGCAGCCTGATACAGATGCATATTTTTACCATAAACTGTACACTGCCACACACCTATTGGTTTTTCTTTGTAATAACCCACTACCATATAACACATCCCCTTTTTAACTTGGTATTCTAACTCTTTAATAAGTAAAGACGTAGGTTTATCTGTATAGCCTTTCAATGCTACCGTCTGGTTATGTAAATCTCTAAACAATTCAAATTTAGATGTGTCTTTAACCACTTCAATTTTAACTTCATCATCCTTTAATAACCTGTTTAAAAGATTTCTCTTTGTCTTATTCATATCTCTCCTTAACTCTTCCATATCCTTTTGTAGATCTATATGTTGAGAGACTAAAGCGTCAACATTGTGTATAGGCGCAGATACAAAAGAATTTTTCTTGTAAAATTTAAATAGAACATCATTTTCAATATACAAAGGAGCAAATCGCAACATAAAACAGGAATTCTCCTTCGCAATCTTTTTAACAAACTCAAACACCTCCTTCCAATAAACCTCTTGGTTTTCCAAAAGTAGTGGTGAATGCTTACACTCTAAGAATTTTCCAAACAATTTAGATTCTCCTATGGTACAAGTAATGATACCTAGAAAGACTTCATTATTAAAAACTGCATGTCTAAAAGTATTAATTCCTACAGATTTATTATATCTATACCTAGCACTACTATTTAAAAAAGAATATTGGGGCAAACTCTTTACTAATTCGTCCCACTGGTTATCGTCCTCTATGTTTTTGAAAGTTAATTCCATATGTATATGCTATTAAATATTAAAAGGTATTGCAAAGTTATTAACGATTTCAACTATTCTTATTGCCTCTTTTTCAGAAACTTCAACATTTGTAGGTAAGTTTAAGACATGTTGTCCTGCTTTAATAGCTACAATGCAAGAATTATTTTTGTAATTAACTTTCTTTAAATCTTCCTCTACATTTAAGGGATGTACAGGAAAACTATACCAATTACCGGTTATAATCTCTTCCTTTAATAACCTCTTTTTAATTTCATTTCTGTTTGAGACGAGAATCGGATATCTTAGAAGAATTTTATTTCCGGAATTAAATATAAATTCCTCTTTTAGATTTTTGTTATATATATCTACTATCTTTTCCCTATGATTATTAATCTCCTCTATTTTATCTAGTTGGTTTAGTAAAAGTGAAGCTTGAATATTACTCATTTTCTTAATTTGAGTAGGATCTGTACTGTTTATAGAAGCTTGCTGTTTTATTAAACCTAATGTTCTATAAATAATAATTAAAACTCTTCCAAATGTAATATTGCTAAAAGGAATTAGTTTAGTATAGTAGTATTTCTTAATAACGGACCAGAGTTTAATATATCTGACATTGTAAAGAGATTCTTTTTTAGAGGGTTTTGGTATGTTTTTGTATTTTTCTTTTGCAAGCTCTGACATCCCAGGATTTATAATTTTCATCATACCTCCTTGTGTGCAACTTATAGCTTTATCTTGAGAAAAACTAAAGAAATAGGCATCACTATACTTTCCTATCTGTTCCCTATTCTTAGAATTATTTTCATCTAAATCCTTTCTTAATAATTTCGGAGTGAAAATATGTGCACAGTCTTCTATGATATATATTTTTCTTTCCTGAGTTCTTTGATTATTTATTTCGTTAATTATTTCTCTCACTTTACTAACATTCACCATATTCCCAAAAGTATGCTGTACAATTACAGCTCTTGTTTTGTTAGTGATTTTCTCTTTTAGAAGATTGAGATCCATATTAAAAGAGTTAGGATCTATATCAACATAGATAGGTTTACAATAATTCCAAAGTATAGGAGCAACTACAGCAACACATGTAAAAGCTTGTGTTACTATTTCATCGTCTTTCTCTAACTCTAAGAGACTTAAAAAGAAAGAAAGGGAGTCTCTTCCTCTATTAAAAAGAAAATTATTTGAGTTATGGGGAGTATTTATTCCGTCATAATCCAACATACTATCTAATTTACTAGTTAAATCTTGAATAGAGTTAGTTGTTTCTATCTTCCCTCTTAAAATCCCCTTTGCTAATTTAAGGTCATCTTCTTGTGTGTTTGGTATAGAACCAATAAATACGGACATTTAAGAAATAAATATTAATAATATTAAATTTAAACATTAATTAAAAATAAACAAGGAATCTTTTTTAAGCATTTTTGTTCTCTCTTCCATTCCTTAATACTCTTAGTAACTATGTACTCATCTTTACCCATTACATTCTGTGCAATACAAAGATATGTGTTATCTTCACAAACATCTAGTATATCTTC
This sequence comes from uncultured Candidatus Saccharibacteria bacterium, assembly GCA_964350615.1. Lineage (GTDB taxonomy): Bacteria > Patescibacteriota > Dojkabacteria > SC72 > SC72 > UBA2177. Next base: position 5,595 of record CAYGKF010000016.1, on the reverse strand, counting down.
TAACATATGTTGATTTTTATATGGAGTTTCCATAAA
>CAYGKF010000016.1:0-5459 GCA_964350615.1 uncultured Candidatus Saccharibacteria bacterium | reverse complement strand
AAACATCTAGTATATCTTCTAACATATGTTGATTTTTATATGGAGTTTCCATAAATATTTGAGTCTGTTTCATATTTTGAGCTATTCTTTCTAGAGTTTTAATCTTTTTTCTTTTTCTTCCTTTCTCTTTAGGTAAGTATCCATAAAATGCGAAATTCTGACCGTTTAATCCTGATGCCATTAAAGCAAGAAATATGGAAGAGGGGCCTATTAAGGGAATAACTTTTATTCCTTTAGATTGTGCAATTCTTACTAATCTGTGACCTGGATCAGCTATGGAGGGAGCTCCTGAGTCTGAAATTAAACCCATATCATGACCTTTTATAATTGGTTCTAGAAGTTTTAGGAGATCTTCTTCTTGTGTATTTTTATCTAATTGAGTTATCTTAATATCTTGAATCTTTTTTGTTAAAGGAATATTCTTTAAAAATGCTCTGGCAGTTTTTGGTGTTTCTGTAACAAAATATTCTAGATTCTTTACAATCTCAATATCTTTACTAACAAGTACCTCAGAAAGTTTTTGGTCCTCACTTATTGGAACGGGTACTAAGTATAATTTTCCTGTTTTCATTATTAATATGTCCTTTCAAAATTATTATCTATCTCGCATAATGTTAATTTCCATACAGCAGGTCTACCATGAGGACAACTGTATGGGTTTTCACATTCAGAAAGCTCATTAAAGAGATTTAACATTGTATTTCTATCTAATTTCTGACCGCTTCTAATACTACTATGACATGATACTGTTGCTAGAATATCATCTCTTCGTTTCTTAAAATTCTTTTTAAGATTAGAGAGATTGTCATCTAATGAGAATATCTCATTAAATATGTTTTCAAAATCTGATTCTGCAAAAGCTACAGGTACCGTTTTTAATAAAACTTTACTATTTTTTACTTCATACATTATTCCCATGTCTTCAAAAAACTCCTTACTTTCCTCTAAGAAAAGAACCTCTTCCTTCTTTAAATTAATTTCTACAGGTACTAAGTAATTTTGAAGATCTAAACCTTCTTTTCCTTTAGAAAGTTTTTCAAAATTGATTCGTTCTGCTGCCGCATGTTGATCTATTACCCAAAGTTTGTCGTCTGTGAATTCAATAAGTACATATTTATTAAATACTTGGAATATGTTTCTAATATTTTCTTGCTCCCAAGGCAATGCTTGTTGGTCATTTTCCATATCTTGAGTTTGAGAGGAGAGTAACTCCTTTGAAAAAAGTAAACTGTCTTTTACAGAGTTTGATTTCCTGTACATATTATTAGATTGGTACTGTTTAGATTGAGATGAAGAAAAATGAGATTTTTTATTAAACTTCTCTCTCATAGAGCTAAAATCTTTTTGCAAATTACCTTTTTCTTTACTGTTAGTGCCTTCAAACTTGCTAGAAGTATATTCAAAGGAGAGTTCTTTCTCTAAAGTATGTTTTACTGCTTGTTCAATTGCAGAATATATTCTAAAAGGATTTTCAAATCTGACTTCTTCTTTTCTAGGATGTACATTGACGTCTACAAATTGAGGATTTATAGAAAGACTTAGTACAAAATCTACCTTTTGGCCATGAGGAAGGTATCTGGAATATCCCTCATATATTGCTCTGAATATACCTTTATCTAAAATTGGCCTGTTATTTACAAAAATATATCCCTTAGCTCTAGAGCTTTTGTGACTAGAGGGGTGTGCTATGTAACCTGTTATTTTTACTCCTGAACCTTCGTAGAAAAGTTTAAGGAACTTATCTATTTCTTCATTTATGACTTCCTTAACTCTCTCTTCTACTATTTGTCCCTCTCTTGTATTTTTTATGGCTTCTAGGTTTACAACTTCTTTACCATCTTTTTCAAGTACAAAGTGTATGTTGGGATATATTAAGTAGTAGTTATTAAGTAACTCATATATTTTCCTGTATTCCGTTTGTGGTGTTTTAAGATATTTCTTTCTGGCTGGAATGTTGTAAAAAATATTTTCTACTCTAACAGTTGTACCCTCTTCTTTAGCAGTTTTTTTAACAGTTGATTTTCCATCTTTGTTAAAGGTTACTTCATTTGCAATCTCTTCTCCAATATATTTAGAGGAAACAGTTACTTTAGCTACAGAGGTAATACTAGAAAGAGCCTCTCCTCTAAAACCCATGCTTATTAAGGTGTTTAGATCCTCAATGTTTTCAATTTTAGATGTAGTATGAGAGTCAAAAATTAGGGGAAGATCTTCTTTGGTAATACCGTAGCCATTGTCTGAGACTTCTATCACATCTATACCACCATTCTTAACTTTTATGGTAATTTTGGTAGCTTGTGCATCTATAGCATTGTCTACCAATTCTTTAACAACAGATGCGGGCCTTTCTACGACTTCACCTGCTGCAATTTGGTTTACGACATCCTGTGGTAATTTAGTTAGTTTTTTCTTATTCACATCATTATTTTAACACATCCAGCTTTAGGCTAATATATACTTGCGTATCGTTAGTCAAATTGCTAACATAAGATATTGTATCTGTCCAAAATCTTAATGAATGAAATATCTAGATTAGAACATGTCGAACGGTTTAAAGAAAATGATTATGATTGTGTCCTTTTAGACACTCAACTTAGCACTCAAAGATTTTTTAAAACAATAGTAGAAGACAATAATTTCCTGGGTCAATTTTTAGAATATTGGAATAATCATCTTAACTGTAAGGCTTATGTTTTTGAAAACATCCTCGATGATAATGAAGTTCCTCTTTGTTTTCCACAGTCTGTAATATTGTTAGATCAAATAAGACAAACACGAAAACAAAAACACCTATATACTCCATATGGATATAAGGAAAGATTAGAAAGAGATGCAATAAAGGGAGGAACTCCTATTGTGTTTATGATAAATGAATTACAGTTTTCTGTAGATAATAGGAAAGAAATAATAGGATTGGGATACAGAAACAGGAAAGAGAAAAGAATTTTACGATACAATATTTCCAAAATAGGAGGATTAGATGATTTTATCTATCCTTTCCTTATTAAAACAGATACTGTATAAAGATTTACTCTTACATATCTGTTAAAATACACCATGGATCAATTCAAATTAAACTTCCCTTACAAGAAATCTCCTGACCAAAAAAAGGCAGTAGAGGAAATTGTTGAGGGTATAAAAAAGAAAAATGAAAAACAAACTTTGCTAGGAGTAACAGGCTCTGGAAAAACTTTTGTTATGGCAAATATTGTTAATGAACTTAACAGACCTACGTTGGTAATATCTCACAATAAGACATTAGCTGCTCAATTGTATGAAGAGTTTAAGGAGTTCTTTCCAAATAATTCTGTAAAATATTTTGTTTCCTACTATGACTATTACCAACCTGAAGCATATCTTCCTGCTAAAGATCTTTACATAGAGAAAGAGTCGCAAGTAAATAAGGAGATTGAGAATTTAAGGTTTGGGGCAATGAATTCAGCAATTACTAGAAGGGATACACTTGTAGTAGCTTCCGTGTCTTGTATTTACAATATTGGAAATCCAGAGAATTATGAGAATAAGAGTATGTCATTTTTCATAGGACAGGAAATTGAAATATCCCAAATGGCTCTGGAATTAGTATCTATGAGGTACACAAGAGATAGTATGGATTTTACAAATGGTGTTTTTAGAATAGCAGGAGATATTATAGAAATATTTCCTCCTTACGAGGATTTTTCCATAAGAATTGAGATGTGGGGAAATAAGGTTGAGAATATTTCAAAGGTACATCCACTTTCTAAACAAAAGATTTCTGAATTAAAAGAGATTTTAGTATTTCCAGCTACTTCTTTAATATATTCTCAGGATGTAATTAAGGATGCTGTAGGAAACATCCGCAGAGATTTAAAAAAAAGGGTTGAATTTTTAAAAAACATTGGAAAGGATATTGAGGCTTACAGGTTAGAACAGAAAACAAACTATGATATTGAGATGTTAGAGCAGGTTGGTTACTGTAAGAGTATGGAAAATTACAGTATATATTTTGATGGTAGAAGGTCTGGAGAACCTCCATACACCCTTCTAGATTATTTTCCTGAGGATAGTCTCACGTTCATAGATGAATCACACATTACCATTCCACAGATTGGGGGTATGTATCATGGAGATAGGGCCAGAAAAGATAATTTAATAGAGTATGGTTTTAGATTACCTACAGCTAGAGATAATAGGCCTCTTAATTTTAATGAATTTCAAAAGAGACAAGGAACCACTGTGTACTTCTCTGCCACACCTTCTGAATGGGAGATTAAAGATAGTAATGGGAGGATAATAGAGCTTCTTACAAGGCCTACAGGTCTTCTAGACCCTGTTTTAGATGTAAGGAAGACAGAGGGACAAATAGATGATGTTATTGCTGAAATTAATGAAAATGTAAAGAAAGGACAAAGAGTTTTAGTTACAACTTTAACCAAACGTATGGCAGAGGACCTTACTACATTCCTTAAGGATTTGAACATTAAAGTGCAGTATCTTCATTCAGATATAGACACTGTCGAAAGAGTAGATATTTTAAGAGATTTAAGATTAGGAGAGTATGATGTGTTGGTAGGAATTAATCTTTTAAGAGAGGGTATTGATCTACCAGAGGTTTCGTTAGTAATTATACTAGATGCAGACAAAGAGGGTTTTCTTAGATCTAAGGTTAGTTTAGTACAAACAATTGGAAGAGCTGCTAGACATGAAGAAGGAAGAGTTATTATGTATGCAGACACATTAACAGATAGTATGAAGTACGCTATAGAGGAAACTGACCGAAGAAGAGCGTATCAGTTAGGATACAACAAGAAGCATAATATTACCCCTGAGAGTATTAAAAAAGATATTAGAGATAGATTGGTGGATACTCAAGAAGAAGAGAGGGTCGATATGGATATTGAGAAGTTAGATGAGAAGCAAAAGAGATTATTTATTAGAGATTTAGAGAGAGATATGTTAATAGCTGCAGATAATTTACAATTTGAAAGAGCAGCGAATTTAAGAGATGAGATTAAGGAGATTAAACAGAGTATTTAATTATTTTTTCCAAAAACAGATTCCTTGACATTATATTACTTAAAAGTGTAGATTTTAATAACAATGAGAAGAGGAATATTGGTTTTGACAGATGGTGAGTTGTTAGAACTTTCGAAGTATGTTCAATACCGAAAGATTAATATTGCTCTTGAGAATTTAAAAGAGGAAAACAGAATTCTTATATCAGATGAAGAATTAGAGAATATTTTGGATGAAATAGGTAGGCCTGATGGTAATGAGTTAATGAATAATATAATAAGGAAACTCTCAGACCTTTTACTTTCTCTAAGAAACCGATAGTATATTAAATCTTCCTAAGTTTTTGTATATAGTCCTCATAGGAAGGAGCTAATCAGCTAAGTCAAAGGTAGTTGGTTCTAAATGGTTGCGGGACATGGACTCGAACCATGATCGACGGCTTCAAAGGCCGGTGTCCTACC
>CAYGKF010000015.1:0-11334 GCA_964350615.1 uncultured Candidatus Saccharibacteria bacterium | reverse complement strand
TTAGCATGTATATATAATAGCAGAAAAAGAAAAACCCCTCACAAGAGGGGTTTGGATTCTGGTTAAACTGGATTTATTTCCATTCCTGATCATCCCACTCGGAACCGTTAGTAGGAGTATGTGCGACAAAGGCATTCCATAAGGGATCTTCTGTGTCCGCTTCTATTAAGTTCCTATCAATTTGGAGTCCGGCTAATTGAGGGGTTATTTGTGTGTTAAAAGCATTCCCACTGCAATAATATGCTCCTTCTCCATGACCATCATTAGCACTTTTAATACCCCTCATACTGACACAAATTAAAACGGCCTGGTCAAAATTATCTCCTCCAGCAAAGTAAAAGTAGGTGGCTCCAGAACCTCCGTTAAATGCCCCTATGTCCATATATCCCTTTAGCTTATCTTCCTCATTCATTAATAGTTTAGGTGTACAAGTTTGATTACCTAAGTCTCCACAACTATCAATCTTTGGAAAAGACCTATTATCTACATAGTAAGCCTGAAGACCCTCATATAACTGGTCTGCAGCGTTCCTATGCGCTACATCTGCAGCTCTAAATAGTGCAAATCTACCAGCAGCAATACCAATTACCATAAGGATAATAAGGATACCCATAACTACAAGCATCTCTATAAGCGTGAATGCCTCGTATCTTTTGTTTCTCATATAAATAAGACAGTTTTAATTTAATATATGTACAAATTACACAATATTTACTTCCATGTCAATACCTTAACCCATTACGGAAGACAATTGGAACATAGGCATGTAAACAGCTAGTGCAATAAACCCGATAGCAGCTCCCATAATTACCAAAAACAAAGGTTCCAAGACAGTAGAAAGATTACTAGTAGCCGTATCAACCTCATCCTTGTAATACTCCGACACCTTCTCTAAAACCACATCTATATTCCCAGTTTCTTCTCCAACTGCAATCATACTACTAACCAATAGGGGATAGTACTCACTCCTAGCTATTGGTATAGCCAATGGCCCACCTTTTTCTACCTCATCTTTAGCTTCCATTAAAGTATCTTTAAACATTTGATTACCCAAAGACTGTGCAGTAAGCTCAATGGCTTTAATTATTGATAAACCACTCCCCAAAAGAAGAGAAAGAATCCTTGTAAATTGAGAAATCTGCATTTTTGTAACTATGTTTCCAACGATAGGAACCTTAAGAATTATCTTGTCAAAATTCCTTTTTCCCTTTGGAGTATCTAGGTAATATTTACCTCCAATTACTAATACTAACAAAACTGTAAGTATTGCCCACCAGTAATTTATGAAAAAGCTACTCATATCCATAAGCAGAGTGGTAATAAAAGGAAGATCTGCTTCAAAATCCTTGTATATCTCTGCCATAGCAGGAACTAAAACAAACATCATTAATAGTAATACTCCCATGATTACAATAAGAATAATAGCAGGATATATCATTGCAGATTTAACCTTACTAGAAAGAGCATCTTTTTCTTCTAATTCTATAGCAAGTTTCTCTAAGATTATTTCTAAGTTACCACTTTCTTCTCCAGCTTCAATTAAGTTAATTGTAATGTCATCAAAAACATTTTCTTCTTCTCTAAAAGAGTCTGCCAAAGTTTTACCAGACTGAATAGAACTAAGAACATTACTAAGAACTCTCTTAAAGAGTGGATTCTCTGCTTGTTGAACCATAATTTCCAAAGACCTCGTTAGAGGAAGACCTGATCCAACCATAGTAGCCATCTGTCTCATAAAGACAACTTTGTCCTTCATGGGTACACCACCTATGTTTATTTCACTCAAGCGTTGCCAATCTATTCCAAGACCCTCTTTGACTGAGACTACCACCAAACCTTTGTCATGCAGCATATCTGCAACTGCCTGAGCATCTTTAGCCTCTACTTCTCCTTCTATTACTTTTCCTTCTTTGTCTCTTGCAGAGTATTTAAATTTTCCCATACCTTATGCTTTTAATAATCTTAAAACCTCTTCCGGGTGAACAGCATACTCCTGTGCTGTTTGTACTGATATTACTCCCTCTCGAACTAGATCAACTAAAGATCTTTCAAGATATTTCATACCGATATCAGAGCTCGTTCTGATTACATTATCTACCTGATGCATCTTTCCTTCACGAATTAGGTTGCTTACTGCAGAGTTATTTAACATAATTTCTGAAACTGCTCTTCTTCCTCCCTTATCTAATGGTATTAATCTTTGTGCAATTACTGCTTCCAGAGTATTAGCAACCTGAGTTCTTACTTGTTGTTGCTGATTTTCTGGGAATACATCTATAATTCTGTCTAAGGTTTGAGAAGCACTGTTGGTATGTAACGTAGCAAATACAAGGTGTCCCGTTTCTGCAAGAGTAATTGCAGATGCTATAGTCTCAAAATCTCTCATCTCACCAACAAGTATTACATCTGGGTCTTGTCTTAGAGCACTTCTTAAAGCAATGTTCCAAGAGTGGGTATCATCATTCATCTCTCTCTGGTCTATTAAAGCTTTTTTACCTTCAAATACATACTCAATTGGGTCTTCTATGGTTACAATGTGACAGAATCTAGTCCTATTAATGTCCTCAAGTATTGCGGCAATTGTAGTACTTTTACCATGTCCCGTAGGACCTGTAACTAGTATTAAACCTTGCTTTAATTTAGCAAACTGATGATACATCTGAGGAAGCATTAGCTCTTCTATGGTCTTAACTCTAGAAGGAATTAACCTAAATGCTGCAGAGAGATTTCTCATTGCATAATACGCATTTACCCTAAACCTTGCATTCATTGCACCTTCATAGGTGTATGCAAAATCTATTTCTCTATTAACTTCCAAAAGCTCTTTTCTTTCATCTGTTAGTACAGAGAATATGAGGTTCTCTGTGTCTCCTGGGCTTAGTAATTTTTCATCCAAATTAAGAAGTTGACCATCTACACGTAGTATAGGAGGATAACCTACAGCAATATGTAGGTCAGATGCGTTTCTGTTTATAGCTTCTGACAAAAGTTTATGAATATTAAGTTCTCCTTCTACAGACATCCTTTCATCAGAAATTTTTAGTCCACTCTTAGGTTGTACCTCTTCTTGTTCTTGTCCTTTTGGTTTTAGAGATGACTCTCTTTGTGGCTCTACTTTTTCTTTTTGAATCGGTTCTACTTCTTTCTTTACAGGTTTAGGCTTATTAGCATCTGGCATAATATTGTCTAATGTCTCATTGAACTTTGGAAGATTAGGAGGTAAAGGATCAAATCCTTCTCCAGTTGCAGGTGCTATTTCAGTTGACACTTGTGCTACTTCTTCCGAAGGTAGCTTTTTATCTATACCTGGTAGAGGTTTTGGTTCTTGGATATAAACTTCTGGTTCAGGAGAAAGTGGTGGTGTAACGGATTGAGGAGATACAGGAGGAGTATCTAAAGGAGTTTGTACATGAGAAAGAGGAGCTGATTCTTGTGTCTCATTATTCGTTTCTTTTTCCTCTCTTATTAATTTGTCAAGGCCTTCTCTTAATTCCTCTATCTTTTTAACATCCTCTGTTGGAGGTTGAGGTTGCATCTGTGCTTGTCCTTGATTCTGATCCTGTGGTTGGTTTTGATTACTGCCAGAGAAATCAGGATAGGAGAATTGAGGATTATTATTTTGGGCAGTATTTTGATCCATATATATTTATAATATCAAAAAATTATTCTTTTGAAACCCTTAGAACTTCTTCCAGAGTAGTTATTCCTTCTAAGGCCTTCAAATAACCATCTTGAATCATCGTTAACATCCCTTGCTCTATACCAACATCTCTAATTTGCGCATCTGTTACATTCTCCATTATCATTCTACTTAGTTTCTCAGTAATATCAAGAACCTCAAATACACCAATTCTTCCAGAGTAACCAGAACCACCACACTTGTCACACCCAGCTCCTTTGTAAAGATATATTATTTGTTTACCATCGGGACCTATATCTGGAGCTCTCATAGTAGAAGAAGTTTCCTTATCTTCTAAATGTTTTGTAGAAGCAACTCTTTTTAGGTATGAGACAATATCGAAATCCTTCATAGATTTCATCGTCTCATTAATATTAGTAATTACCTCCGGTGGAGCAGGGTATGCCTGAATACAGTATTTACATACTTTCCTTGGCAATCTCTGGGCCACTACACAACGAACAGTAGAAGCAAGCAAGTATGGTTCTATACCCATGTCTAGAAGTCTTGGAATAGCGGCAGGAGCACTATTAGTGTGAAGAGTAGACATAACTAAGTGACCTGTAAGAGATGCCTGTACAGCCAACTGTGCAGTTTCTTCATCTCGAATCTCTCCAACCATAACTATATCTGGGTCCTGTCTAAGTACAGACCTTAAACCATTAGCAAAAGTTAATCCAACATCCGGGTTGATCTGTATTTGAGTTACCCCTGGAATTCTTATTTCAACTGGGTTTTCCAGAGATATGATATTTACCTTAGGATCATTAACCTTAATTAGGGAGCATGCTAAAGTTCGAGTTTTACCACTTCCTGTAGGTCCAGTTACTAGTACAATACCATTGGTAACACTTAGAGCTTCAATCAAAACCTTGTAAGCATTACCTCTTAAACCAGTTGTCTCTAGTTCAATATCTGTCGCCTCAGATTCCAATAACCTCATTACAACCTTCTCCCCATATATCGTAGGCATTACAGATACACGAAGGTCTATCTTGGTATCTCCAATCTTTATAGGGAACCTACCATCCTGAGGTAATCTTCTCTCATCAATTTTTAGGTTTGACAATATCTTAATTCTTGACACAAAGGCTGGGGCAAGATTCTTTGGAAGAGTTAACCTCTCAGTCATTACACCATGAATCCTAAACCTTACCCTTATCTTGTTTTCCATTGGTTCAATATGTATGTCAGAAGAACCAGAAGTAACTGCATACTGCAACATAGAGTTGACTATTCTTGCCACAGGAGCAGAAGAAAGGTCAGTACTAGAAAAAAAGTTTGGGTCTTCATTAATTTCAGTAACAGGGACATCGACATGCTCTAAGGCTTCTGTAACCTCAGAACTCATCATATCTCCAACCCTTCTTTTAAGGACAGAATCCACACCTTCCTTCGTAGCTATATGTACCTGAAGTTTTGTTCCAGGAGGATATCTCCTCTGAAGGGCTTGTGTTGCCTGTACATCAAAGGGGTCCTCCATACCAATTTTTACAAAATCCTTACCTCTCTCAAATGGAACTGCCTTATGCTTGTCTAAATCATCTATATTTACCTCAGCAATAATACCCTCATTAATAGATATTGCTTTAAGGTCTACAAAAGGGATACCAAATATTTCAGACTTTCCCTTAGCTATCTCATCTTCGCTCACTATTCCCATTTCACTAATGATAGCTTCCTCGGTCTTCTGAGTACGGCTTCTCTCTACTAGTATTTTCCTAGCACTATCCTCATCTATCAAACCTTTGCTCTGAAGGTGTTTTAGCAGTGACGTTCCTGCAGCCATTGGGCAGATTTTTCTAATATTTTATTCTCCTTTTAGTTTATTCTAAACCTTAACAAGAGTCAACAAAAGATAGGGGCCTGACCCCAAAGTTACTTTGGGGTCAGGCCTTTGAATATGATACAATCTAAGATGACATATATTATTGCAAACAAATCAAAAAATTCTCAAAAAGAACAGCTAAAAATCTTACTCAAGAGAATATTTAACAAGGATCTCAAAGAATCTCCTGACATACACGTACTCAATCCTAAAGATCAAAATAGTCTAGGGATAGAAGAGATAAAGGAGTTTCAAAAAAAAATGAGATACAAACCCTTCCAAGAAGAAAAACAGGTTGGAATAATATTGCAAGCAGAGAAATTAACAACACAAGCTCAAAATGCACTACTTAAAACATTGGAAGAGAGATCAGACACCTCAATATATATCCTCTGTGTAGATAATGAGAGAAATTTACTCCCTACAATTAAGTCTAGAGGAATTGTAATATATTCACCTTCACAAATAGATACACCATCAGAAGAAGAGGGTGAGTTAAAAGATTTTTTAAAAATGAGTCTACTAGACCAATTTAATACCATAGAAGAATACGCAAAAGAGAAGGACTCCTCATTAACACTCATTAACGCCCTAGAGAGGGTGTTTCGAGAACGACTTGAATTAGATATTAAAAATGGTAACATTGATAGTTCCCAAAAGAACCTGAGTTTTCTAAAAACAGTACAAAAAAGCAGAGAAAAAATATCTGCAAACTGTAACCGGAGACTCACTTTGGAAGCCCTGGTTGTACAGCTTAACACTTAACATTCAGGCAAAAAACATGTAAAATGTATAGTTCTAGAACAAGAAATTTAAATTACACAATCTAGGTAGAATATGGCCGAAAAATCCCAATACAAAGTATCTGATATTCAGGTTTTAAAAGGACTAGAAGCAGTAAGAAAGAGACCTGCTATGTATATCGGTTCTACCGGTAAAGATGGTCTACATCAAATATTTACTGAAATATTGGATAACTCCGTAGACGAAGCAATAGCTGAATATTGCGACCATATTTGGGTAATACTTAATAAGGATGGTTCCTTAACTGTAAGAGACAATGGACGAGGCATTCCCGTGGATAAACATCCTGAAACAAAAGTTTCTACTTTAGAAACAGTAATGACTAATCTTCATGCAGGAGGTAAATTTGAAAAAGGTGCTTACAAAGTGTCTGGTGGTTTACATGGAGTAGGTATGAAGTGCACCAATGCTCTTTCTGAGTGGATGCAAACTACAGTACATTTTGAAGGTGGAATATATACTCAGAGATATGAGAGAGGTATACCTGTAGAACCCGTAAAGAGGATAGGAGACAGTAAGGAGACAGGGACAGAACATACCTTCCTTCCTGATTCTACTATTTTTACAGATACCAATTTTGATTTTAATGCCATAATTAAAAAATGTAGACAACATGCATACTTGACCGCTGGGCTCAGGGTCTCTGTAATGGATCAAAAGCAGGAGAAAGAGAGACAGTATGATTTGTATTTTGAAGATGGAATTAAATCGTATGTACAATTCTTAAACCTAGATAGTAAAACAATTGGGGAAGAACCATTCTATACGAACAAGACAGATGATGATGTTGTAGTAGAGGTTGCGTTACAGTACACAGATGCTATGGATGAAGACATAAGATGTTACACCAACAACATTGTTAACCCAGAGGGTGGTACACACCTAGCAGGTTTTAGAACTGCAATAACTAGTGCCCTTAACACCTATGCTCAGGAAGAAGAAATGCTTAAAGGAGTGGATGGAAATCTAAGTGGTGATGATGCTAGAGAAGGACTAACTGCCATCGTGTCTGTTAAGGTAGCAGATCCTCAGTTTGAAGGACAAACAAAGATTAAATTAAATAACCCGGAGGTAAGGGGTATTGTGGCAAGGGTGTTAAGAGATGAGCTTCTAACATATTTTAAGGAAAATCCTAAAGAAGCAAAGGATATCATTGGGAAAGCTGTACTTGCTAATAGGGCAAAGGCTGCTGCAAAAGCTGCTAGAGATGCTGTAATTAGAAAGAGTGCTTTGGAATCTACATCATTACCAGGGAAATTAGCAGACTGTTCTAGTAATAATCCTTCGGAGAGTGAACTCTTCATAGTTGAGGGAGACTCGGCCGGTGGTTCAGCCAAACAAGGTAGAGATAGGCATACTCAGGCAATACTCCCTTTAAGAGGTAAGATTATGAATACTCAAAAATACAGAGTAGACAGAGTTCTCTCCAACAATGAGTTTAATGATGTAACAACAGCTCTTGGAGTTGGAATAGGAGACACTCTTGATGTTTCCAAATTAAGATACCACAAAGTTATAATAATGAGCGACGCTGACGTAGATGGTCTTCACATTACCACATTGGTTTTAACCTTACTCTTTAGATTCTTTAGACCTTTAATTGAACAGGGATATGTATACGTAGCACAACCTCCTTTACATAAGGTAGAGATTGGAAAGAAGAAATACTACTTTATAAATGATGCTAAAAAGGATGTTTTTGTTAAAAAGGCAAAAGCTGCTGGTAAAGTTCCTGTGGAAAACAGATTCAAAGGTTTAGGTGAAATGAATCCAGACCAGTTGTGGGAAACCACTATGAATCCTGATACTAGAGTTCTTAAGAGAGTTAAGATAGAAGACGCAGAAGAAGCCGAAAAGGTATTTGAAATGTTAATGGGTAGTGAAGTACCACCTAGAAGAAGATTTATACAGATGTATGCTGCTAGTGCTAATTTAGATATTTAAAAGAATGGAAGAAGAAATAAAAGATACAACACAAGAAAACAACGACTTAGATGTAGATATTACATTTAAACCTGGAGAAACAGTCTCTAGATCCATAGTAGATGAAATGAAATCTAACTATTTAGATTACTCTATGTCAGTCATAGTCTCTAGAGCATTACCTGAGGTAAAGGATGGTCTTAAGCCTTCTCAAAGAAGAATACTTGTCGCAATGAATGACCTTAATTTACACCCTACTGCACATTACAGAAAGTCAGCTAAAATAGCGGGAGACACTTCCGGGAACTACCACCCTCACGGAGAGTCTGTAGTGTACCCAACGCTTGTAAAAATGGCGCAAGATTTTTCTACAAGATACCCATTAGTAGATGGTCAAGGAAACTTTGGTTCCATAGATGGAGACTCTCCAGCAGCTATGAGATACACCGAGGCTAGAATGGCCAAGATTACACCTATGTTACTTAGTGATCTTAACAAAGGAACAGTAACATACGTATCTAACTATGATGGTACAAGACTCGAACCGACAGTATTACCTGCACTTTTTCCTAATGTCTTAGCTAATGGTAGTGATGGTATTGCCGTAGGTATGGCAACTAAAATACCTCCTCACAATTTAACAGAGCTCATAGAGGGTTTACAAAAGATGATTTCCTTAGGGAATGAATGGGAAGGAATAGCCATTTACAATGACCTTAGGAAAAAGAAAGAGAAGAAAGAAGAAATACCATCTACCTTAAATTCCAAACCCCTAGATTACCTAGAAAACTACATAGCAAAAGATGCTCTTGAATTAAATGAAAAAGAAGAAATTGAAAGCTTAAGAAAAGAACTTAAAGAGAAAGAACAACCCCTGTACCCTGAATTTAAGTCAGAGATTACTCCTTCAGACCTATTGGGAATAATTCCAGGACCAGACTTCCCAACTGGAGGGACAATATATGACCAAAAAGAAATACTGAATGCCTATGCTACAGGTAGAGGTAGAATTCTTCAAAGAGCAAAGGCTTCAATAATTGAAGGAAGAAAAAACAGGTACAACATAATAGTGACAGAGATCCCTTACCAAGTTAACAAAGCTCATATGATTGAAAAGATTGCTGACTTGGTTAAGGACAAAAAGATTAAGGGAATTGCAGACATAAGGGATGAATCAAACAGAGAGGGCATGAGATTAGTCATAATTCTCAAGAAAGATGCTCAACCTAAGGCAGTGTTAAACAAGCTTTACAAGTACACAGAGATGCAGAAGGCTTTTAATGCCAATATGATTGCATTGGTAGACAAAGAACCTAAAACATTACCTCTTAAAAGATTTCTAGAGCTCTTTCTTTCCTTTAGACTGGTTGTAACCATAAGAAGGTATGAGTATGACCTAGCAGAAGCAAGATACAGGGGACATATCCTAGAGGGTCTTCTAAAGGCCTTAGATATGTTAGATGAGGTTATAGATACTATTAGAAAATCTAAGTCTCAAGATAGTGCAAAAACAAACTTGATGGATAAGTTTGAATTCACCGAGGTACAAGCTCAAGCAATCTTAGATATGCAATTAAGGAGATTGGCTGCACTGGAAAGGATGAAGATAAAGAATGAGCACAAAGAAATTAAGGCAAAGATTAAGGAATACAACGAAGTTTTGGAGAATCAGGATAGAATATTAGAAATTGTAAATGATGATCTAGATGAAATTAAAGAAAAATATGGGGATGATAGAAAAACTAAGGTTGTTAAAGGAAAGGTAGACGAAATATCTGAAGAGGATATGATTGCCTCAGAGGACACATTGGTAACTATTACTCACTCCGGATATATTAAAAGGCTCGCTCCTAGTACCTACAAGGCACAACACAGGGGAGGAAAGGGTGTGTCTGGTGGAGAGACCAAGGATGGAGATTTTGTAGAACATGCATTTTTGTGTAATACGCATGATGAATTACTTTTGTTTACTAACGAAGGAAAAGTTTTTAATTTAAGAATTTTTGAAATACCTGAATTAGGTAGGACTGCAAGAGGTTTACCTTTGGTTAATTTAATACAGTTAGGTCCTAACGAAATTGTAACTTCTGCTTTAACAAGAAATCCTAAGGGTGAAATATCTAAGGAAGAAGATACGAAGAAGGATTACAAATACTTCCTAATGGTTACAGAGCAAGGTACAGTTAAGAAGACAGAATTGAAAAGTTTTGCGAAAATTAGAACTAATGGTTTAACTGCTATTAAACTAGAGGAAGGGGATCAATTAATTTGGGTTAAGCCTACTACAGGTAGTGATGAGGTTATAGTGGTCACCAAGGATGGTAAGTCTATACGCTTTAAGGAAACAGATGTTAGACCTATGGGTAGAAATACTAAGGGTGTTAAGGGTATTAGTTTTAAGAGGGATACTGACAAGGTTATTGGTATGGGTATAGTAGAGAGTGAAAAGCAAAGATTGCTTACATTGTCTGAGTTTGGTTACGGAAAGATGTCCTTACTAGAAGAATATGGAACACAGAAGAGGGGAGGGAGTGGAATATTTACCTTTAGAATAACAAAGAAGACTGGAGATGTAGCATCTGCAAGATTATTAACAGAAGAGGAGGAAGAGATTGTTGTTATATCTGAAAAATCTAAGGTTATTAGAGCAGATCTTAAAGCCGTACCAGTACAGGGTAGGCATACATCAGGCGTTAAGGTTATGAATATTAACGGGGGAGACAGAGTAGCTACTGTAGCATTACTCTAATCTCTCAATCTTTAACTCTTCAAAATACTTCTGCCCTGATATTTTTACAATATCCTTACTTAATTGGTCATATGTCATATCAATAGGTAAAGACTTTTTAGTAATTTGTTCATTTACTTCCTTAACGTCCCTGGTTAGATTCTCATTCACATACCTAATGTACAATCCCATTATTTCATTAATGATTTCAATATTTTTCTTTGTTAAGTTCATTTTAGTGTTCCTAATAATTTAGTTAGTACATTGTAATACGTTTGAATATATACTTCCTGACCTAGATAAGCGTAAAGAAAGCTTGTAAGGATATTACTATTGAAATATTGTTATATATTGTAATATATAGATATGAAT
>CAYGKF010000014.1:0-11364 GCA_964350615.1 uncultured Candidatus Saccharibacteria bacterium | reverse complement strand
TTTCGATGACTCCTGCCTCGTAGCAATATCCTTAATATTGCCCAGCCGCTTTTATATTAAATACCCTAAATATATGTTACAGGTTTTAGAGTTTAGGTCAATATGGAGTAGATGGGTTAAGAGAATTTAAAAACTTATTTACTTTTTTTGTGTTTATTCTTTTTATTGGTTCCTTTTGTTATCATAGATAAATATTTTAAGGTAATTTTAAAAAGCTGTTTTTGTTAAAAAGCAATTAGAGTATGAAAAACATTAGGGAAAGAATAATTACTGATTTTAAAAATGTCTCTTCTTCTGAGAAAGCAAAAATATATCAAAGATTCTTTAAGACAGGTAAGGGGGAATACGGAGAAGGTGATGTTTTCATAGGAGTTACTGTTCCTAATATTAGAAGTATCTGTAAAAAATATCTAAAGGAAATTAGTTTAAGAGATTTAAACTTCTTTATAACTCATGAGGTTCATGAATACAGACTTTTTGCACTTTTAATTCTTACATATATGTATGAAAGAAGTGAAAAGGAGAAAATTCTTAAAATAAAGGAAGAAAAACAGAAAGAAATATTTGATTATTATATTAAACATATACGTTGGATAAATAATTGGGATTTGGTAGATGTTACTGCACCTAAAATTGTAGGACAGTATTTAAAAGATAAGGACAGATCTCTTCTTTATGATTTAATAGAAAGTAAGAGTATTTGGGAGCAAAGAATTGCCATTCTTTCAACTTTTACTTTTATTAAAGATAATGACTTTAAAGAAATTTTGAGTTTTTCTGAGATGCTACTAGATCATTACCACGATTTAATTCATAAAGCTTTGGGTTGGATGTTAAGAGAAGTTGGTAAAAAAGATGTAGATGTTTTGAAGAAATTTTTAAATAAACATGTCAGTAAAATGCCTAGGACTATGTTGAGGTATGCAATAGAGAAATTTGACAAGGAAGAGCGATTAAGGTATTTAAATATCTCTTAGTTAATATCTAATGATTAAAGAGATGAATATAGAAAATTTGCCAACAGACCAAGAAGAGAGAAAAGAGAGAGGTTATTATACTCAGGAGGGTTTTCCTGTTGATCCAGAAAATGTGTATTTTAGAGTAAATAATCAACCATACCTTCTTACTAATGGAGATAATGGTAATAGGGTTATGACAAAAATTTCGTTAATAGAGTTAAAGGAGGAGGAGTCCTCTTATTTATAGGAAGTATTTTGTGCGGAAGAAATACGTTTCGTGAGGACAACGGCTATAATTCCCCCTGTTATTCCAGTTACAAATTGCATTATTCCCATTGCACTTAAGAACGCTTGTGGAAGACCAATAGTCCTAAAGAGGACGTATGTACAGGTAAAAAGAAATACTGTTTTAAAAAAAGTTGCACAGTAAATATTTAAATAATCAGTTTTTATGTATTTAAAAACAAGCACATAAAGAGCATTAGATATAGCTATAAAAGGAATTAAATAAAGTAGGAAGTTTGTTGCTCCTGTAAATAGTAAACCATGAAGATATACAGATAACGAAGGAAGAATTAAAACTGGTATTATTTCTTTGAATTTGTATTCTGAGATTGAAAGAATTAACAGGAAATTAATTAAACTACCTACTAGTAGTTGTGGACCTTGAACGAAGAATGGAATTGAAAAAGAGAGAGCATAAAGAAGAGGAAGTTGTAGGTACTTACTTTCTAATATTGAAATTTTCTTAAATAAAGGTATTAACATATTAATTAATTCTAGACTATTTCAAGGGAAAGGCAAAGCCCTATATTTTTCCTTTTTAAAAAGCTTAACTGTCTTTTTGCATGATTATAGGTCTGGTAGGCTTGGCCTATATGTTATATATTAACTTATGAACTTTGATTTTAATGAAAAATACTTGTGTCTTCTTGCTCCTTCTTTTGTTTCAGAGTTTGATTATCCAGAAATTGTCTACAGACTTAGAAAATTAGGTTTTGATAAAGTGCTAGAGTTAACATTTGGTGCTAAAATGACTAATCTAGCTTACTACTCTGTTTTAAAAGAAAGTATAGAGAAGGGTGAGAAGAAAACTTGGATAGCTTCACCCTGCCCTACCTTAGTGAATTTCATTAAGGTTAAGTATCCTCATCTAGTTGAGAATCTTGTTCCTGTACATTCACCAATGGGTGGTATGGGTTTAATATGTAAAAAGTTTTATCCAAAATATAAAATAGTCTTTATTGGTCCATGTATAACAAAAAAATTAGAAGCTAAGGAATTAGGTACTATTGATTATGTAATGACATTTAAAGAGCTTGAGGAGTTGTTTAAGATAAAAAATATTCCTGAGAAAATTATAGAGTCTGAATATTGTGTTAGTTTTGACAAATTTTACAACGACTACACTAAGATTTATCCAATATCTGGGGGGTTATCTAGTACTCTTCATTACAAAGATATTCTTAAAGACAGAGAGATATTAGTTAAAGAAACGACTAAGGATTTAACTAAGATATTTGATGGATTAAAAGATGGTGTATACAAGCATTACAAGTTTCTTGATTTATTGACATGTGAGGGAGGATGTATAAATGGACCTGGAATGGTAGGTAACTTATCTATTAAAAAAAGAAGAAAGAGAGTATTGGGTTACCGTGACTATGCATGGAGGTATGAAAAGGATGTAGGAAGGGCCGGTCGAAAGTTGGATGTAGAAGATATTGATTTTAAGAGAGAATATTAAATTGCTTGACAGTTGGTCTTGTTTTAGATAGATTGGTCAATAACCTCAAAAAACAAGAACATGTCAAAATACATATTTATCTCGGGGGGTGTAATTTCTGGAATCGGAAAAGGTGTGTCTGCTGCCTCCGTTGGGTTTATCCTCAAATCATACGGTAAGAAGATTACTATGATAAAAGCAGATCCTTATATCAATATTGATGCTGGTACTATGAATCCCCTAGAACATGGGGAAACTTTTGTTCTAGAAGACGGTTTTGAGACGGATATGGATATTGGGACATATGAGAGGTTTACTAATCAATCGTTTGCTAGACCTAATTCTATGACCTTAGGGGCGGTTTTGGAGAGAATTATAAAGAAGGAAAGGTCATTGGAATTTGATGGTAAATGGGTAAGTTTGGACCATCATGTCCCAGAGAGTGTTGTGGATTGGATAAAGGAAGTTGCAAGAAAAGATAAATCTGAAATAACCATTATTGAAATTGGAGGAACTGTTGGAGAAGTAGGTAACGGTTTAATGTTGTCTGCAAACCAGTCTATGAAATTAGCTAATCCTGAAGACGTAATACACATACATGTTACATATCTTCCAGTGCCACAAATATTGGGGGAAATGAAGACTAAACCTGCACAGCTTTCTGTACAAAAGTTAAACAGTTTTGGAATTCATCCTGATTTTATAATAGCAAGGTCCGAGGTTGCTCTTGACCAAGAGAGGATAGATAAGATTAGTAGATACTGTTATATACCCAAATCTCATGTTATATCTGCTCCTGATATAGATTGTATCTATGACATTCCTCTTAATTTTGAGGAATCAAATATTGGAAAAAAGATTCTAAAGTCATTAAATATAGATGTGGCACAAAGTACTCCTTTATATACTAAATGGAAAGAGAAGGTTCAAAGGATTAGGAATCCCAAAAAGAGTATTAATATTGGAATTGTTGGAAAGTATTGCAAGAGTGGTAATTTTGATCTTAAGGATTCATATGTATCTGTTCTAGAAGCTCTTAATCATGCGGCTTGGGAATTTTCTGTAGATGCAAAGGTTCATTGGATAGTGGCAGATGGGTTAGAAAAAGACAAGAAAAAACAGGAGGAGATTAAGGAAATGGACGGAATTATAGTGCCACAGGGATGGGGATCTAGAGGCTCAGAGGGTAAGATTAAGGCTGTACAAATAGCAAGGAAGAACAAAATTCCTTATCTTGGTCTTTGTTACGGTATGCAGATGGCGACTATAGAGTATGCTAGGAACGTATTGGGTCTTAAGGATGCAAATTCTCAAGAGATTAATCCAGAGTCTAAGAATCAGGTTATACACTTAATGAAAGAACAACAGGAGTTAATTAAGAATAAGGAGTTTGGGGGAACTATTAGATTAGGAGTATGGCCATGTAAGATTGAAAAGGGTTCCGTAATTTTTAATTTGTATAAGAAATTCGGAAATGGTTTGTATAAATCTCTTCCTACTGTACAAGAAAGACATAGGCATAGGTATGAGTTTAATAATGAGTATAGAGAAGTTTTTGAAAAATCTGAATTCAAATTATCTGGTAAGAGTCCTGATGACATGTTAGTAGAGGCTATAGAGTTACCTAAGGATATTCATCCGTTTTTTGTAGGAACTCAATATCACCCTGAATTAAAGAGTAGATTTTTAGAACCACATCCTTTATTTATGGGATTTGTAGAAGCTTCCATAAAGGAATAAATTAAGAGATTGATGAAAGCTTACTTCTAAAAATAGTTCTATAGAGGTTTTTTACTTCCAACATAAAACTTAGCATCCACTACTGCTGCTCTTTCTTCTGTTACCATTACAGGATTAATATCCATACTAATAATTTCTGGATATGATACTAATAATTTTTGTATACTCATTATTAATTCAACAATTTTTTCTCTTGCTAAGGGAGGTTTACCTCTGTAACCATCTATAATCTTTGAGACTTTCGTTTTAGATAATATTGCATTAACTTTCTCTTGAGATTCTGGAACCAAAATATGTCTAATATCTTTATATATTTCTGTATAAATACCACCTTGGCCTATTGCAAGCAAATGACCAAAACCTAGACCACCTTTTTCATAAATGTCTACACCACCTTCTCTGTTTGCTCCTACGAAAAACTCTAACTTTCCTTCTATCATTTCTTGGATCAATATCTTGGGAGCAACATTACCTGTTGTTTTTGTTATCGTTTCTTTTAATTCTTGGTATTTTTCTTCAAACTCAGTAATAGTTCTAATATCTAAAAATAATGCTTTAAAGTCTGTTTTGTGTGCTAGATCCTCTGATGTGGCCTTCATTGCTACAGGAAATATTGTTGAGGCAAACTCTACACCCTGTTCTAGACTACTAACAACTTGTTGTTTGGGTGTGTCTATATCAAACTCTTCTAACAGTTTAATTCCTAATTCGTCAGGAATTACAACCTCTTTTTCTTTAGAGAAATATTCATTCATTTCTTTCTTATACTTTGTTTTTTTAGAGTAGTCATCATTATTTACAAATTTTGTTAATTCCTTATTTTGTTCAAATTCTGTTAATTTGGATATTAAATGTACAGCTTCTTGAATATCATTAAACCAAGGAGCTTGACCTTCTTCTAAAATTCTTACACCAGATCTAATATTTTTACCTCCTATAAAACAAGAAAAGATAGGTTTAGAAGATTTTTTAATAATTTCTGTTATAACATTTGCAGTTGCCTCTATTTCTGTTATTAATTGAGGTGTGAGAATTACTAGAATTGTGTCAACAGCTACTTCGTCTACTAGTTCGTTTATAGCTAATTCATATCTGTCACTTTTTGCATCTCCCAGTATATCTATTGGGTTAGAAATGCTTGCTTCTGATGGAAGTACTTTTAGTAGTTTCTGGGTGGTTTTTTCTCCTATGTCTGCAACTTGTAAACCCTCTTTTTCTATTCTGTCAACAGCTATTATTCCTGGTCCTCCTGCGTTACTTACTATACCAATATTCTTTCCTTTTGGAGATATCTCTAAATCTATTAATTGCATAAGTTTAAAGAGTTCATCAGAATTCTCTGTAAATATCATGTTGCCTTTTTTAACAGCAGCAATAGTAGTGTCAAAAGATGAAGCTAATGCTCCTGTGTGAGAGGAAATTGCTTCTTGAGATTTTTCTGAACTGCCAGGTGTAATAATTAAGATTGGTTTTTTTGCTTTCTGAGAGAGTGTAACAAACTCTTTCCCATCACTAAATTCTTCTAAATAAAGAGCTATTGCTTTAACATTACTGTCTGAAACAAACTGTTCCATAAGTTCATTTTCGTGTATGTCTGCTTTATTTCCTAAAGATACTACATGTGAGAATCCTAAGTCTTTTTCACAGGCCATGTCTAATATAGCAGTACAGAATGCTCCAGATTGAGAAATGAATGCAATTTTTCCATCTCCTGGATTTTCTCTAGCAAAAGTTAGGTTTATTTTAGCCTTGTTGTTTATAAATCCTAAACAGTTGGGACCTATTAACCTAATACCTGCTCCTTTGAGTTTTGTTGTTATTCTTTCTTCTAATTCTTTACCTTGTTGGCCTACTTCTTTAAAACCTGCAGATATTATTACAACACTCTTAACTTTTTTAGTTAAGCACTGATCTACTACATCCTCTACGAATTGGTATGGTATGGCAATGCAGACCATTTCTACGTCCTCAGGAATTGCTAGTATGTCAGGATATGCTTTCCTAGCCTGTAATTCTTCATATTTAGGATTAACTGGATATATCTTACCGTTGTATCCTCCTGCTATTAGATTCTTTAAAATTACAGACCCTATCTTTTCTAAATCTTGCGATACTCCAACTACGGCTATTGACTTGGGAGAAAGTATTGAAGTTTCCATTTCTTATTTAAAATATTTTAAATACTTTTTAATGTCATGTCGTTTTACTTCGTCTACTAATTCTGTTAAAGAGTCTTTTCTACTTTCTAGAGAATTATAAAAGGTAGGAATCTTTTCGTCTTTAAATATTATACCTGTGTATGGATGAGTGTCTTCAGAAAGTAAGTCTTTGGCATTTTTGAGAGAGGTGTTATCATAATTTTTTAGGTCGGAAACTTTTTTAATATTTTGAGTTGCCCATTCCGGAGTAAATTCTTTGTTATATTTGGGACACAATTGCATAATTTCAACAATGCTACATCCTTTATGTTTTACTGCTTCTTTTATTATGTTAGACATTTGGGATGGGTCGCCTGAATATGCTTTTGCAAAGAATGATGGATGAAGGTTTAAAATAAATTCAGAGACATTTAAATTCCTCTCAGGTCTACCGTATGGTAAGCCATACATTGGTTTTCCTTTTTTGGTTGTTACTGTTGCTTGTCCTGTGGTAAGAGCAAAGTTTTCATTGTTATGTATTAATATTGTTATATTGTAATTAGCCCTAATAGCATGAACTAGATGATCTAAGCCTTCATGGAAACAACCTCCATCTCCTATGTCAGCAAATACTGTGATTTTTCTGTTTGCTAGGTGTGCTCCAACTGCAAGGGGTATGGATCTTCCATGAAGACCTTTAAATGCATACAGGTTTATTTTATCTGCACCATTTCCATTACAACCTATGTCAAATGCCATAAATGTTTCAGAAGGGGAAATGTTTAGGTCAGAAAGAGCTTTTTTAAGGGAAGCATGTATTACAAAATTTCCACACCCAGGACACCAGGTAGGAATATTTGTTGAATTATATTCTGTTGTTTTTACTGCCATTTAATTCTTTAAAAAATCTAAAATATCTTCAACAAAGAATGGTCTTCCATCATATTTAAGTAGTTTTTCTTTAAATTCGTAACCTGTTTGTTCCTTAATGAAGTTTCCCAATTGTCCAGTTTGGTTGTTTTCTACCAAAATTAATCTCTTACCTTTAGCTATTAATTCATCTAAGACTTTGGTTTTAAGAGGATAAAGGTATTCGTAGTGAAGGTATGCTATTTTTCTTTTTTCCTTGTGGTTATTTGTAACAATATTCATTGCGTCCAGAATTGTATTTTTTACACTTCCCCATCCAACAAAAACAATGTTTGTATTTTTGTCTCCCATTATTTGTGGTTCGGGTATTTCTTCTAGTAAAGTCTCTAATTTTTGCATTCGTTTATTAGACAT
The DNA here is from genome assembly GCA_964350615.1 of uncultured Candidatus Saccharibacteria bacterium. GTDB lineage: Bacteria > Patescibacteriota > Dojkabacteria > SC72 > SC72 > UBA2177. The sequence continues at coordinate 3,517 of CAYGKF010000014.1, read as the reverse complement.
TGCTATAACTTCTTGTGAGTCTTCTGTACTAGATCCATCTTCTCTGTGTTCGTCACTGTTTGCTAGGTACGGCTTCTTTTCTTTTGAGGGTATCCATCTAGGAGAAACTCCTGAGTCTGTAATTTGGTACCTACTCTCTTCTTCTTGTAAGTTTTCTGTCAGTCCTCTTTCTAAAGGTAAGTTTTTTGGAATACTTCTTAGGCTAAATATAGATTCAGATATTTGTTTTTCTGAAAGTAATATAACTGGAATTTGGTATTTTTCTGCAATATTGAATGCTTTCTGAATTAATGTGTACGATGAGTTAGCATCAGTAACAGAGAGAACACACCTAGGGAATTCCCCATGTCCTGCTTTTAGTGCTGTGTTTAAGTCCGCAGCTCCTGTCCATGTAGGTACTCCTGTTGATGCTCCTGCTCTTTGAGAAAGAATAATTACAAGAGGAGTCTCTGACATTCCTGCACAGGAAAGAGTCTCTGTCATAAGATCAAAACCTCCTCCTGAGGTAGCTACGAGTGCTCTGGTACCCATGTACATGCTTCCTAGTGCTAATTGCACTGCAGTAATTTCGTTTTCTGCTTGCTTAACAAGCATATTTGTTTCTTTAGCAAAGTCTGAGAAGTATTTTTGTATAGAGGTTGCAGGTGTCATAGGATATCCATAGTAGGCTCTAACACCAGCGGCAATAGCACCAAGACAAATAGCATGGTTTCCTGTCATTACATAAGAGCTTTGTTTGAAGATTTCACTCTTAGGAATTTCTAATTGCTCAGAAAGATTAGGCCTAAATGTTGGAGATTGGTAGCCTGCTCTAATACTTTTTTCTTCCGCTTCAAGGTCTATATTTTTAGTTTTAAAGTGATCTAGTACTATTTGAACTAAGGCATCTATTTCCAAATCTAATATTCTCCAAACAAATCCTAGCATTACAACATTAGACATTATTTTGGTACCACCTGCTTGTGTGGCGACATTTTCTGAATCTAGAAATACTAGTGTAATATTTTTTGTCTTAATTAAATGTTCTTGCTCTTGTGTAAAAACTATTTCTTTTTTGTCATATATTACTATTCCATTCTCTTTTACATCTTTTAAATAGCTATTTAGGGATTCATTTGTAAAAGCTAGTAGAATATTACAGTATCGGGAGGATGAATTAATTTCTTTGTTTGAAAAGTCTACTTGGTAAGATGCAACGCCTCCTTGAATTAGTGATGGGTATTCTCTGTAAGCAAATATTCTAAAACCGTAGTCATTAAGAGATTTGGAAAGTAACATCCCTATTGTATTAATACCTTGCCCTGACTGTCCTGCAAATTTTATAGATATTCTATTTTCAGACATATGTTATTAATATACTTGATGTAATTTGATATGTAAACTGTCAAATTTAACCAAAAAGTGTTCCGTTTCCTGTATCTAATACTCTTTCAATATTCCATCTAAGGTCTTCTTTTTCTGTAAGATTGTTTAACATCCATTCTAAATATTCTCTGTCTTCATTAGCTATGTCGGAGAGTGCCTGTCCTGCGTATTTGCCAAAGGTTATATTTCTAATGTATGCAGGTTCCTTAGATATTTGTATCATATTCTCTATTGTTAACTTACTGTTTTCCTTAATATGTTTGAATAGGTCTCTAGCAAAGTAAACATCACTTAAAGCATCGTGTGCCACATTGTGAGAGGCATCTTCTTTCTTGTAAAGTCCAAGGTAGTAGCGTAAATATTGAAGGGAATAACTTTCAAGGTCAATATTTCTTTCTCCTTGGGTAAACATATTTCTTGCTAATTTGAATGTACATATGGTTCTTGGTAGTTCTAGACCTTTTTTTTCTAAAACTTCTTTGTCAAATTCTACGTTATGTGCAACCCATATGTATTCAGTGGCTAAATGTTGTAAATATTCTTTCAGGTCAGTTTCTTTAAATTCAGGGTCTTTGAAATCCTCAGGAAGTTTCGCGTCTTCAAACGGGGGGTATTTTTCTAAAAACTCTGGAGTTAAATGGTGTACGGCCATTGCACTGTAGCTAACTTCTTGTTGAGGATTAAAGAACATATTTAATGTAATTCCATCTTCTGTTATTAAAGCTAATTGTACGACGTCTTTGCTTTGTAGGTCTGTTGTTTCTGTATCAAAGTACAGTATTTTTTCTTCTTGTTTTGTTTGCATAGTTGAGTATACCATTAATTAATTTCAAGATTCGATGTATAATTGACCATGATTCTAACCAAACCTAAAGAGGAAAAAGAGTTAAAGAAGGCTTGTGAGATATCTCTTACAATTTTAAAACAGTTAGGAGAGGAATTAAGAGAAGGAGTTACTGGTTTAGAGGTAGACAGAGAGGCAGGGTTTTTATGTAAAAAATATAAGGTAAAGTCTGCATTTAAGAGAGTTAAGGGTTATAATTTTAATACTTGTATTTCAGTTAATGATGTAGCGGTGCATGGAGTTCCTAAGGATGCCCCATTTAAGAAAGGTGATTTAGTATCTATTGATTTTGGAATATATTACAGAAATATTTATACAGATCATTGTTGGACATGGAGTGTGGGAGAGCCTAATAAGGAAAATAAAAAATTACTTAATGCTGGAAGAGCTGCAGTAGAGAATGCAGTAAGCAAAGCAGTGGTTGGTAACAGAACGGGAGATTTGGGATACGAGATGGAAAAGGAAGCAAAGAGAAATGGTTATAATACTTTAAGAATGTTTGTAGGTCATGGTATTGGAAAAACTTTGCATGATGAACCAGAGATTCTTGCATATGGAGATAAAGATACAGGAGAGGAATTAATAGATGGTATGGTTTTGTGTATTGAGTGTCAGGTTGTAGATGATGTTAGTGATGTTGTAATAGATGATGATGGTTGGTCTGCTAGAACTGTTAATGGAGGTAAAAGTGTGATGTTTGAATATATGGTTATAGTTAGGGATAAGAAACCTGAGATATTAACAGATACAAGAGATTGGGGTGTGGTTGTTTAAATAATCCAAAAAATGGTACAATATGCTATGGGTTGAATACCTATATGTTCCTTTAAGTCTTAGTACATATAAGGAATAACTGCTCTTTTATCTCTTTCCCAAACACACCTACTCTATGTTAAAATATCTCTGTTAATCTATACATACTAATATACATATGGAAAATATCTATGACATTGCAATAATTGGAGCAGGACCCGCAGGACTAAGTGCTAGTATATACTCTGGTAGATACAGATTAAAAACTATTGTTTTTGGTAAACAAATAGGAGGAACAATAGCAGAAGCACACAAGGTGTGTAACTATCTTGGTATTGATGATATGACAGGCCTAGAATTAGGTACTAAGATGTATGAACAAGCTAAAAGAAACGGTGCCCAAACTTCATTTGAAAGTATTGTAGATATTAAAAAAGAAAACAATGTTTTTAAATTAATAACAGACACAAATAAAGAATATTTTGCTAAAACAGTAATATTAGCTACAGGAACTAAAAGAAATAAATTAGCTATCCCAGATGAAGACAAATACTT
>CAYGKF010000013.1:0-12038 GCA_964350615.1 uncultured Candidatus Saccharibacteria bacterium | reverse complement strand
CTTTAAGAAGAGCGAGTAGGGGTTCATCTATCTTTATGGGTTTTAATATATGGGTAGGTTTTGAGGTATCCCTTCTTGGGTCTCTGTTTGTTTCTTCTATTAATTCTTGTATAGTACTCTTGCCGTTTCCTACTATGAACGCAGGGATTCTTTTTGTAGCAACTTCAAGTTTTCCATCTATTATTAAGAGTCTGTAATCTTCTCCAGGTACTTGTTCTTGGATCATAATCTTTTGCTGCCATGTCTTACCAACGTGCTTTTCTGTCGGGCGTTTTGCTATCCTAAATGCTTCTTTAGCTTTCTCAATAGTATCTAGGCCTGTAGAAACTCCACTGCCTGCAGTAAGACCTGTTGGTTTTATTACTAGCGGCTTTTGATATTGCTCCCAGATCTTCTCAATGTCTTCTTGTGAGTCTAGTACTTGCCATTTAGGTATTGGAAGTCCTAATCTTTCCATCATTAGATTTGAAGACCATTTATCTCTTTGTATTTCTTTTGCAATCTTGGAGTCTTTACTGGAAGACGCAAAGTTTATTATTTGTGAATTCTTACCAACTCCTATTGTATAAAGTCTATTAAAACTTTTACTATATTTGACCCTATCTTCTATTAAAGCAGTTGGAGTTATTTCATGACCTTGATTTTGTGCCGCAAAGAGTAGGGGGATGATAGACATTGTTGCTATACGGTCTTTTATGACGGTTGATATGGAATACTCATAGGCTTCTTCATAGGTTATTTCTTCTTTAGAGAGATTGATAAGTGTTTGTGCTAACTCTCTCCAGAGAAAAGTAAGTTTGGATTCTATTGTAAGGGTGTTGTTACTGAATTCATAAGATTCTAAAAATACTGGATGTAAATTTTTTATTTCCTCAACTAGCTTAACGCTGTCGTCAGACTTTTGGATCTCATGGGGTAGGTTAATTTCAATAGTTGAAATGTGTGAGTGTAGGTTTAATCCTTGTAGTACTTTAATGTCTTTCATGCTTGTTTTTTTTAATTTAATTAATTCCAGAATTTTTATTTAATATTCCTTGTCTCTTAGATATTTCATTACAGGAATAGCGACTTTTACAACTTTGCCTTCATCTACTTTGTAATGTAATCTAAGACCAGGGTTGTAGTTGATTTCGTTAATTGCAACCTTAGAGGGTTTTGATATGTTTTCTGTAATAATGTCCACACCTCCGTATTTTGCTCCAACTGATTTAACTGCCTTTATTGCTAGTTGTATATAGTAGTCATGGACTTCTTTCATACATTCTTGTGTTGATCCGCCTGTAGTTAAGTTACAGTTGTATCTTAAGATTATTTCTTCTCCCTCTTTTGGTATTGATTCTAGATTAAGGTTATCTCTTTGAAGCTTCAGTGTGATCTCATTGTCTATTGTAATGGGTTTCATTAGGTTTCTCTCTCTTTTTTCGTTTTTGATAGCAAGGAGTTCCCTTATAGTGTTTTTACTATCACCAATAACATGAGCAGCCTTTCTTCTTACGGTTCCTATAACTTCATTGCCTAGAACTAAGAGCCTGTAGTTTTCACCATGTGCAAACTCTTCTCCAAGAACCTTACTTTTTGATTTTGCCTGTGTTATCTCTAGGGCTTTTTTATAAGCTTTTAGTACCTGATCTTCATTCTGGGGTAGGATAGATATTCCTGCTCCTCCAAGTTGTTGAGTTGGTTTTATGACAATGTCTTTGTATTCAGCAAAAAATTTTATAGCATCAATAGGAACGAGTAAAACTTGTTGATTGGGTACAGGTAAGCCCTTATCTTCTAGGACAAGGTTGGTTAAGTGTTTTCTTTTACATATTGTAGTACTTGTAGCTGGAATCAAGGGAGTTACGGTATTAATTATGAACCAATGTTTTTTACCATATTCAAATTTAGCGAGTAGCTTTTTGACTAAAACCTCGTATTTAACATCCAAAAGGTCCGCTGCTTCTAAATAGTAGGCTAGGTGAACATTTCCTGCTTCTTTTAAATAATCTTCGTATGTTTTTGTATTGTTCATTTTTATTTAAATGTTTTACTTGTATCTATTAAGTAACCCTTTAGGTCGATTCTACCAACAACTACAGGATATGTTATGTCGTCGGTTATTATCATGTCAAAGTTCTTCTTCTCTCCAGATATCTTAACTCTAACAGAAACTACAGGACGGATTATTACACCATCTTCTTCTACGGTTTTTGCAATTCTTAGAATATTCTCATCTTCTGTTAGTTTGTCTATGTTTTTATCAATATATTCTTGAGCTTCTTTTAAGGAGTCAAATTTATTTGGAATATCTAGTGTATTAAAGAATTTTAGAGTAGAAAGAAAACCTATTCGGTTAGCAACATTTTTTGAAATACGGGAGGTAAGAACTCCGGTGTCTATAAAGGCTGTGCAAACTTCTCTTTCAGATTTCTTTTTTTCCTCTTCTTTGTTGTAGTAAAGCAATATCTTTTCGTTTATGTTTACCACTTTTCTACCACTTATAGCCTCTATACTTTCTTCTACCTCTCCTCCAAAGAGGCTTTTGGCTACTCTTATACCATGTTTAATACTTTTTATTTCTAAACCTCTAACTTTTTCTAATCTCCACCTTAAACCTGTTTGGTTTGCAACTTGTATACCAAGACCTGGCCTTGCGTTTAATTCAAAAACTACAGGACCTTTATCTCTGTCTAGGGCAATATCTACGCCTATGTATCCTAGCTTACTTGCTTTTTGACAGACTAAGGCAATTCGTAGTATTTCGTCCCAGTAAGGTATTTGTATACCACTGAGTTTTTTATTAACTTTTAGGTCGGTGGTGGTTTCAATGTTTTCGTATGTGTCACTTATTAAAGATTTAGATCTCATTTGCATAGAGTAGGTAGTAATACCAGTACTAATGTCTATTCCAGTACAAATAGCTCCAGAGTGTAAATTAGCAGTACCGTTAGATCTTTTTGTAGGAAGTCTAGTCATTGCCATAATGGGGACATTGTTAAAACAAATTACCCTAATGTCAGGCACTCCTCTGTAGGAGTACTGTTTGAGAAGAGTATCTGTCTTTACTCTTTCTTCAATAATGGCGGAATCTGTTTTAGAACCCATACTAAATCTTCCTTCTAGAATATTTTCTATGTGCAAAATGATGTCTTTTTTATTCATAACTTCTCCACTAGGTCTTATCCAAGTGATTTCTTTTTTTCTTTTACCGAAAAAAACTATGATTCCATTACCACCTGTACCTTTGTTGGGTTTTATAACAAAGCTTTTTGGTAAGGTTTCCCAGTCTAGGAATTGAAGTTGTTTTTTATTCCTTATAATTTTGTAAACCTCAGGGGTTTTAATTCCCTCTTTTGCTAGTACTTTTTTAGTAAGAATTTTATTATCTGCAATATTTTTTGCAGAAGGGGAGTTGTATGGACGGACATATTCTTGATTCCTTCTATTAAGGCCTAATATTTTGTTGTAGTCACTATTTAGAAACATTTTCTTTGTCTGATAGTATGGATTTAAATCTGAGGAAGTCTTTTATTCTCAAGCCTTTAAATTGACCAATTAAAAGGTTTACTAGTACGAGTGCAGGGACTATCCAGAGGTTGTTAAGCATGAAGTCTGAGATATGTTGTCTTGTAGTAAAGTACCACCCTATAGTCGCAACGAATATTGTTCCAAAGAGAATAAGGGTTGTTGTCTTAAGAGATTTCCTAACGTACTGTTTTATGAAGAAGTCTGAGAGAGCCGCTATAGATATTACAGCAAGTGCTGGTATCTGAGACATGTTTTCTAACCCCATACCATATCTATGTATAACTAGGAAGGATAGTACTAGGGTTATTGACAGTAAGCAGTAGTTAATAGCAATTCTTGTAATGTAATGCATTCTAATCTTTTTAATTATGGAGTAGGAGAGGAGTGTTGTTAAAATTACTATAGCTGTAACTACTAAACCATATCTTAGACCACTGTACGAGTATGATATGGCAAGTATTATAGGTGCATATATTCCGTATGTTTTGGATCCAAATATGTATCTTGCAATACTTACTATTGTTGCAAGTAGGGTTATAGCTACTAATAACTCTAATACTTGTTTAGAGATTCCGTTTTCTAAAAGCAGCAGTGTAAAAGAAGAGTATTCCATTTATCCTTTTGTGACAATTTAAATTGTAAGGGCAGATTAATGTGTAATTATACTACTTTAGGGGTGTGGTTGTCGATGTGGGGGTAGGGTGATGTTTTAGAGAAAAGTATAAAAATCTGGGAAAGAATATAAAACTGGTAAAGAATATAAAGAAAGAGCCATCTTTTAAGATGGCTCCTTAATTTACTAAGCATAATCCTCTAATATTAGGGATTACTTAAGTTCTACAGTGGCCCCTGCCTCTTCGAACTGTTTCTTAATGTCTTCTGCCTCATCCTTGGAAACACCTTCCTTGATTGTTTGAGGTGCAGAGTCTACCAAGTCTTTGGCTTCTTTGAGTCCTAGTTCTGTAAGACCTCTTACAACCTTTATGACTCCGATCTTGTTTGCTCCTACTTCCTTTAGTTCAATGTCAAAAGAGGTTTGTTCTTCCTCTTCAGGAACTGCCTCTGCAGGCCCTGACATTGCTACGGGAGCAGCAGCACTTACACTAAACTTGTCTTCCATAACCTGTACTAGGTCAGCAAGCTCTAAGACAGACATTTTCTCAACGATTTCGAGAACTTTTTTACCATCTGCGGATAGCTTTGGTAATTCTTTTCTTTCTTCTGCCATCTTATTTTTAATTAAATTAATATATTTTGTCTAATTAAGCATTCTTTTCAGAGATGCCCTTAAGAACCACAGTTAAACCTTTAACATTGCCAGTTACAGCATTCATAAAGCCTGTTAAAGGTGCGTTAATGGTACCAACTAATTGAGAAAGTAGTACTTCCTTAGTAGGAATTTCTGCTAATTGCATTACTCTTTCTTCTGTCAAAAATTCTCCTTCATATACTCCACCTTTTGGATTTAGTAATTCTTTTTCTTTTTGTACCTCTTTTACTAACTTAGCAGGTGCAGTAGGGTCTTCGTCAAAGTAAATTATTGCGGTAGGACCATCTAGCTCTTGTGTTTCTAATGGTTGATTTGTGTCCTGTAAGGCTACTTTAAAAAGACTGTTCTTAACTACGGTGTAGTTAGCATCTACATCTTTTAGTTTCATTTTAAGGTCTAATACCGTAGTGGTATCTGTTTTGTCAGAGTTTACTAGTAAGTATCCACCCTTGTTTTTAAGGATGTCTTTATACTTATCTAATAGCTCTGTTTTTTGTGAGCGTGTTTTTGCCATTATTTTATTTTTTAAAAATATTTAGGATTTGTATGTATACCTCGCAAGGATTTATTTTAGACCCTGCTTCTTCGGTTAATACTAAGGGGATTATAGCAGGAGGGTGGGGGATGGTCAAGGGGTGTTACGAGAGGAAGAGCGAGTATGTGAGGCAAAAGATATTAAAAAATATCAGTTGCTAAATTCAGCTCTCTCTTCCTCTTTTTTAGTTAGTTAGTTGAATCCATTGGCCAGATTCAGATATTTCTCTGAATCTATTTTTCCAATAATAATGAGTTTGGAGTTTAGTTCAGGCCTTTTGTTCGGAACTTCTTCTGAAACTTTTTTTTCTTTCTTGAGTAAAACTACTTTGTTGCAGTGTTTCCTAAAGTGAAAATAGAACTTCTTGTCTTTTGTCAATGCAAAGATATCTCGCTTACCCTTTTTTATCTCAACCTCGATATTGTGATTGAGTTTGAAGGGTCTTCCCTCTATATAAACGACATCTCCAGAGACAATAACTCTTGTTGCTCTCTCCCTTTTTCGATTAACAACACGAGAGTGAGATAGCTTTTTCGCAAAGACAGGTAATTCTGCTTTGCAATCTTCGCAGTATTGCTTGAATGGACAAGTATTGCACATTTTGAGGCTCCTTTTTAATGAACGGTGAGTTGAACAACTAACAGACTGTATATATTATAACCCTATAATATGTGAGATATCAAGAGTGTTTACAAATAAAAAGGATGAAAAGGGAAAAGAGGGAGTTAAGTATTTTACTCAGGCTTACTATACCCAACCTTAACGCTAGGGCCCATAGTTGGAGCTAGGTGTAATTTCTTTATAGCTTGTTCATAATTCTTACCTACTGCTACCTCTATTGCCCTAACAGCTTCATGTACATTCTCTGTAAGCTCTTCATCCTCCATATCCAATGTTCCCACCTTCATATGTATAGCTCCAGAGACATCACAAGTAAAGGTTTGTTTACCCTTCTTGTATTCCTCTACAACTGTAGCGATATCCTCTGTAACAGTACCAACCTTAGGATTAGGCATAAGTCCTCTAGGACCTAATTCCTTGCCTAAGACAGCAATCTGTGACATTACCGAAGGAGTTGCAATTGCAACATCAAACTCTATATTCCCATCCTTAATATCCTTCATTAATTTTTCTAAGTCGTAAAAATCTGCACCTGCCTTTTTAGCCTCATCCTGCTTATCTTCTGTAAATACCGCAATTTTTACATCATTAGAACCCTTTAAATGGGGTAGGGATACACTCCCCTTAATGGATTTGGGATCTTTGTCTTTAAGAACATTGATGTCAGCATGTAATTCTAAAGAACCAACAAATTTAGAATACGATAACGCTTTTACTTTTTTAACAGCATTTTCTAAAGAATAAACCTTAGATCTATCTAAATCTTTTACTACTTTTTTGTAATTTTTACCTCTTTTCATAATCAATATTTTTGTAAATCAATTAAATTTCAACACCTACACCCATCTGTTTTGCAGTCCCGGCAATTATCTTCGCTGCTTGCCCATAGTCAGATGTATTTAAGTCAGGCATCTTAATGTCAATAATTCTTTTAAGTTGCTCTTTTGAAAGAGTACCTGCTTTTTCAGTATTTGGTTTTCCTGAACCCCTTTTAATCTTTAATTCCCTTCTAATTAATTCTGATGTAGGAGGAGTCTTAAGGATAAAGTCAAAAGATCTGTCTTTGTAAATTGTAAGAACTACAGGAGTTAATATGCCGTTATTTTCCTGTGTCTTCTCATTAAATTGAGCACAAAAATCTTGAGTATTTATACCATAAGGGGCTAGAGTAGGACCAATTGGAGGTGCCATTGTGGCTTGTCCTGCAAGTATTGTTATTTTTATAACTTTGTTTATTTCTTTTGCCATAGTATTAGTAAATTCAAATAATTATTTAAAGCTTAGTGACTTGAGAAAGATCTAGCTCTACAGGAGCTTCTCTACCAAGGAATGAGATGAGGACTTTTACCTTACCCTTAGTAGTATCTATCTCTTGTACACTTCCAATGAAATCTGCAAAAGCACCTTCTGTAATTTTAACAGCTTCTCCAACAGTAAAGGATGTTTTAAAGGAAGGCTGTTCCACTTCCATAAACTTTGTAATTGCAATAACTTCTGATTCTGCCAAAGGCTTTGGGTATTTGTCTGTCTTTACAAAGCCTCTTACACCATCAGTATTACTTACAATATCCCATGTGGTGTTATCTAATTCCATCTTAATTAATATGTATCCAGGGAATATCTTTTCCTCTTTAACATCTTGTTTCCCTTTCTTAACAGTAATCTTTTTTTGTACTGGAATTAAAATATCCTCAATCTTATCCTCCGTACCAGTAGCTTCTGCTCTTTGTTTTAACTCTTTTTGAATACTATTTTCATACCCATTCCTAATATTTAGAACATACCACTTAGCATTAGGGTTTACCTTCTTCTTAGAGGTTTTCTTTGAACCCTTTTTACTGTTCTTTGTAGTAGTTTTTTTAACTTTTTGGGTTGTTTTTTCTTTTGCCATATTTATTTAATTAAAGATTAAGAAACCAGTCTCTTATAGCGAAAAATATAAAATCAAGACCAACCATAATGGATGCTATTATACCACAGAGAATGAGGGTATATATGGTTAATTGAAGGATCTCTTTCTTAGAAGGCCACTTACTTTTTTTTAATTCTATCCAAATATTTTTTAATTTCATAATTTTTACTTTTAGATATACTGGCAGGCCCACTCCGACTCGAACGGAGAACTACGGTTTTGGAGACCGCTGTTTTACCAATTGAAACTATGGGCCCCTAGTTTAGGTAAAGAGCTACTGTTTAACCTTTGTCTCCTTGTGTACTGTATGTTGCTGACATGTAGAACAGTACTTTTTCTTTTCAATTTTCTCTGTTAAAGCTTTACTCTTAAATGCTGTGTAATTTTTCATATTACAAACGTCACATTTGAAAGCTATTATATTTCTTTTTACTTTTGCCATTGTATTTCGTGGGTCAAATTAAGGGTATGGGAAAATACTCCGTATTATATTGGAAATAGGGGGGGAGGTCAAACAGTATGTATTTTACTTCTGTTCCTTTTTTTTCTCCTCTGCCTCTTTCTCCTTTTCCTCCTTCTCTCTAGCCATCTCTGCTGCTTTAGCTACCTTCTTATTATCATTCCATTCAAAGCTTCTTCTCTCTTGTGCTGCCTTTATTCCTCTTAAAGTCCCTTCAAACCATTCCTCAACATTTAGACAAGAATAATCTTCTTCTTTAAAATTATGGTTAACAATCTCTACATTATTATAGTCTTCCTCAATAGTGAGTTTGAAGTCAATAAATTTTACAGATCCACTACTAAGACGAGCAGTCCATTCTTTGTCATTATAGTGTTTTGCGAGAAATAGGGGTCCACCTTTAAATTTATTGTCGTAACTAGTACTTATCCAAGATATTTGAGTATCAGAAAATTTTTCGTAGATTTCTTCTTCTATTAAAAATTTGTTTAATTTGGTACAGATAGTCTCAGTACAATCAGGATCTAATTCTATATTATCTTTATGGGGTGTGAATGTTAATGTTATCCCTTTTTCGTATTTATTATCGAAAGACATAATTTTTATTCTCAGAAATTAAATAATAGAAGGCATAGTATACAGGAAATAAGAAAAACTGTAAAACACTATGGGAGAGTGATATTGGAGCTGGATCTGAGAGTCGAACTCAGGGCCTCATTCTTACCATGAATGTGCTCTAACCAACTGAGCTAATCCAGCACTATAAGTTAGTGGTATGCAGAGGACTGGATTCGAACCAGTGTATCCCGAAGGAGTCGGTTTTACAGACCGATGCGATTGACCACTCCGCCACCTCTGCTTATGGAGCCGAAGAAGAGATTCGAACTCTTGACCTATTGTTTACAAAACAATTGCTCTGACCAACTGAGCTACTTCGGCTTTCGCAGTAGCAAGTTTAATATATGTATAAGATATAGTCAATACAATAGGAAAATGCTCTAGAAGGTATGGAGTCATAAAGCTCTGAACACTAAGTGGGTTCCCGCAACCTGCTCCCACGGGATCAGGCGATATTTACTGGTTGGGATCCCTAAGTTGTTTTTATGGAGCTATGAAACCACAGTATTCCATCTAGAGCACTACTATTTTACCTCAAAGAAACATTGAAACACAAATATATTATGGCCTATAAGGCCTATTCTAGAGGAACCCTAATAATACAAGACTTTCTGTTATCATAGTTGATATATATATTCCAGCAATAGAGCCAGAAGCCGTTATAGGGAATATCAAAATGATTAATAGTATTATTGAGAACTTCTCTAACTGTTCCCAATAGTAACGCATCCCTCTAGGTAATATAGCCCTCACTATCTTGTGTCCGTCAAGAGGAGGAATGGGTAGTAGGTTAAAAAACGCTAATGCAAGGTTAATAATGGTAAAAGTTAAAAGGAAAGAACCAAGAATGGAGTTTAAATCAGGACTAAAGATATAGTTAATAAGGGCTAGGAGAGAGACAACTAAAATGTTTGAGATTGGTCCTGCCAGGGCAGTTATCGCAGTGCCCAACTCCCTTTTCTCGAAGTTATATTCATTTATAGGAACAGGCTTACTCCAACCAAATCTAAACAGTACCATGCACAGAGCTCCTATAGGGTCTATGTGCGGTAGGGGATTAAGCGTTAATCTCCCTGCCGCTTTAGCGGTAGGATCGCCCATCTTGAAGGCAGCAAGCCCATGAGCATATTCATGTATAGTAGATGCTATCAAAATCGACGGGATAGCAAAGATTATCCAATATAAACTATCTGTTAAAAACATAGTTGATTATATAGTAAAGAGGGCAGTCCTACTAGACCTATAACCATGTGGAGTTGAGGGAAAACCTTTGTAGAAAGTGAAAATTGGGGTGCAGACCTAGGATTGAAATAGCTTGTTTTTAAAATGGAGAGAGTTCCATTTTTTCTTTTACTAACTTTTTCTCAAAGGAAGCGAATAAAAGTTCAGATGTCCATAACCACTTATAATCATTACTGTTTCTGCATAACTCTGCCTTTATAGGGTTGTTAGCGATATATTTGAGGGCTCTGATTAGGTCTTTTTCTTGAGGAAGATATTTACTTTTATAGCGACTCTGGAAAAGATGTCCTGTCTGTTGATATTTTTTATTAAAATATATTGCATAAGAAGTCATAAAACGATGCATAAATTTAACAAGGTCCTCTGTCTCAGAGCCAGTTCTTAGAAGTAGGTGGTAATGATTGGGCATTAAGCAGTATGAAAAGAGCTGGAGTGGTTTATAGAGATCTAGGTATTTCGAGAGCAGCCGAAGAAAGATGTCGTAATCCTGTGGGCTATGAAAGATCTTCTTTTTACGATTGCCTCGATTATATATGTGGAAGAATGAATTGGGATGAAGAGTTCTTTTATTTTTTGTGTTTTCGCTTTCTTGCATAACACTAATTATATTTGATAAACATTAAAATTTTCTTAAACGAGATAGGCCTGTCTTACTAGTCCTGTAGTGATGTGGGATATGAAGGAACCTTGTTTTGACAAGGTAATTTGTGGGGACAACCTACTGCTTGAAGGTCTGTTCATTGGATTTTCGCATGGTTGCATAATAAAAATCTTAAATTTGAGGTTATAGGACTAGTAAGACAGGCCTATCTCTGATATAATCTCCCGTCATGTCAAAAGTTTGTGAAATTTGCGGAAAATCTACAGTTGCTGGTAACAGAATCCAGCACAAGCACTCCATTGGTTGGAGGTACAAAGCACCTAAATCCAAGAGGAAGTTTAAACCCAACCTTAGGAATATAAAGATAGAGGTTGATGAATCTCCTGTTCCAGTTAAAGTTTCCACTTGTATGAAGTGTTATAAAAGGCTCAGAAAAGAGCAGGAATAACTCCCAATATTCTAAATAATTCAGTCACAGTACTCGTGTTCTTCTTTTTTTAATGATAAAATCGGTGTAACAGTTTAGATTAATGATTATGAAATTATTAGACTCACTTTTTGGATTAGTAACATACGACTTAGGGCTGGATCTTGGTACTGCAAATACTATGGTGTATATGCGTAACCAAGGGATTGTTGTATCTGAGCCGTCTGTTGTTGCAATTGAAAAGAGAACCAAAACTATTCTTGCAGTAGGCAAGGATGCAAGGCAAATGATTGGGAGAACACCTGCTAATATCGTTGCTATAAGGCCACTTAAGGATGGTGTGATTTCGGATTTTGATACTACGCAGGCAATGATTCATCATTTTATCCGCAAGGCTCACAATTATTTTGGCAAAAATTTTAAAATACCAAGGCCTAGGGTTATTGTTGGAGTTCCTTCTTCAGTTACGGAGGTTGAAAGACAGGCTGTTATAGATGCCTCTAAAACGGCAGGTGCTAGGGAGGTTTTTATTGTAGAGCAAGCTATGGCTGCTGCTATAGGAGCAGGTTTACCTGTTGAAGATGCTTCGGGTAGTATGATAATAGATGTAGGGGGAGGGACGACAGATATTGCAGTATTTTCTTTAGGAGATATTGTAGTAGATAAAACGGTGAAAGTCGCAGGGGACGAGATGGATGAGGATGTCATTAATTATATTAGAGGCAAATATAATGTTCTCATAGGGGAGCGAACTGCTGAGGATATTAAGATGTCTATGGGTTCTGCAATGCCTATGAAGAAAGAAAAGAAGATGAGTGTACAGGGGAGGGATTTGTTAACGG
>CAYGKF010000012.1:0-12143 GCA_964350615.1 uncultured Candidatus Saccharibacteria bacterium | reverse complement strand
ATAAATAGAGTTACAGTAGACAACGGTTTAGGTATACATACTTTTAGATCTACATCTTTATTTGATAGAGGGTTAAGGAAGGTTTGGTTCACTTTAAATCCCAAAAAGGCAGGTTGTGAATATTATGATAGAACGGATAGTCAAATGGAGGAACTCTTAAATAGGAGTGGTTATGAAATTGTTAATATTAGGACTATGGGTAGAGGTTTCTCGGATTGTGAGAATTTAACATTGGGGTGTATAAAAAAAGAGGAACATGAAATTAGAAAATATTCAGGCGGAATTTATATAGTTAGATAACTTTTATCTTTCTCTAACAAATTCAAACCTTTTTACTTTTGTACCATCCTGTAATTCTTTGTAATCCATAAACATATCCAGAGGTCTAGCCCATATCTGGCTTGTTTTGTTTTCGTATAGGTCTACATATACAACCATATCCTCTTCTGTTTCAGTGTGTTTTGTTAAAAACAGGGCTAGGTAAAGTTTCCCTTTGAAGTGTTTGTATATTCCGGGTTTGAATTGTTTTGGCATGTTGTATTGTATTAAATTTTATTTATATACTCCTTATAATTTTTTTCATTAAGAAGATTAGTAAAATTGTTAATCATCTATACTATAAACGAAATAATCACTATAAGTTAGCGGGATGGGCGATACGGGACTCGAACCTGTGACCTCCACAATGTCAATGTGACGCTCTAACCAGCTGAGCTAATCGCCCACATAATAGTAAAGATTATATTTCCTTTACAAACCTTTTTCAACTTGTATATACTCTACTCTATGCAACAAAAAGAATTAACAAAAAAAGAAAAACAATTTCTCCAAGACGTTTTTAAAAGAACTATGGAGAAATACAAAGAAGCAATATTAAAGTTACAAAACGCTTAATTATGATTAAAGATAGAATTAGTAAAGAAGAGTTAGAATATATTGCAGGATTATTTGGTGAATATATGAGAAAGGAACAAGAAGATAACAGTTCTGCATATGAAGTTAGAAATACAGGTAAATTAGAGAGTTCCATAACTCAACCATTTCAAGAGATAGGAGGACAAAAGTTGTACCCTACCCTAGTATCTAAAGCTAGTATGTTGTATTACTTCTGTATAAAAAATCATCCCTTTGAAGATGGAAATAAGAGAATGGGTATATTTGTATTAATAATATATCTTTCTAAGAATGGTTATTGGTTAGATACAACTAATGAAGAGTTATTTGATATGACTGTATATACTGCAGCTAGTAGTATGAAGGAAAAGGACGAGGTTATTAAAAAAGTAAAAGAGTTTGTAGAGAGTAGTATGGTTAAGTATTAGGTTTTGGGGGAGGATTTCAAATCTTCTGCCCTGACAAAGTGAATATCCCTTATAGTTTTCTCAGGATTTAGATTCTGGAACTTTTCCAATATGAAGTCTAAAGAACTGTCCAACGGTTCCATATATATATTAACTTCCTCGGTATCTAGTTCCACTGGTATAAAGGTAATTGCAAAATCTTCTGATTCTATAAAATAAATCTTGGGCGTGTTTTTCTGGGGATAGTTAACTTGATAAGTATTAGTATAATCGCAAATTCTTGCAAATAGTTCGATATCATTTATTTGTACATTTCGGATTCTCAAATCTTCTATAAATGACTGATCTTTTTGAAGTTTTTGCAAATAATGATCTATGTCCCTAGTTGTAATATGTTTGACCTTTTCATCAACAATTCTGTTATTTGTTCCATATTTTAGCATCTGTTCGATGTTGAATCTTATCAAATCGAGAGCTTCTTGCTTAACGCAATCTTCCATCCCTGTAGGGTCATCGAATATCATTTTATTTTTGATTTAAAATTTAAGTTACCCATAGTATATTAAATTTATATCAAAAAACCAATATAGTTATTGATACACTAAAGGTTTTGTACTAACTTCGACTTAGTTTTTTTTATATACTAACTCCTTCTTAGGGTTGCCTTGGGCCTCTTTGTTTGTTATCTCTTTTTAATAACCTTATCTATCAAACCATAAGCCTTTGCTTCTTTAGCAGTAAAGTACTTATCCCTATCTGCATCCTTTTCTATTAACTTAATGCTCTGTCCAGTTCTCTTAGAAAGAATCTTGTAAAGACTCTCCCTTGTTTTAATAATCTCTTCTGCCTCTATCTTAATATCACTAGCCTGACCCCTTACACCACCCAAAGGTTGATGAATATGTATCTTGCTATTAGGTAGTGCAAATCTTTTTTCTTTTGTACCATTGGAAAGTAATATACTACCCATGGATGCAGCTACCCCTACTGCTATGGTAGAGATGTCACACTTAATGTAATTCATGGTATCTAATATTGCCATACCTGCTGAAACCTCTCCTCCGTATGAATTAATGAACATCTGTATGTCTTCTTTGGGATTTTCTTTCTCTAAGAAAAGTAATTGAGCAATTATGGTATTTGCCATATCTGTTTTAATGGTTCCACTTACAAATATGATTCTATCTTTAAGAAGTCTAGAGTATATGTCATATGCTCTCTCACTACCTCTTTCTTTTTCTATGACAGTGGGTATTAAATTCATGGTAAATAATTAATATAAATTATTTATTTTTTAGAGTTCTTCTCTTTAACTTCTTTTTCTTTCTTCTTCCCCTACTACTTCTGTTACAAACTCTTGAAAAGCCTTCTCTTTCTGTTCTATTCTTCTAATATATTCCTTCCAGCCTTCATCTTCGAAAATCTTAGAGTCTGTACCTTCAGGAGCGCTCATTTTAATTACTTCTATCTTTTTCTTTAAATCATCGTCACTTACTTGTACTTTTCTGTTCTCAGCATACAACCTTAGGAACACATCTGACTCTAAGGCCTGTTTTGCGTCTTTCTCCCACATCTCTCTCATTTTTTCTAGTGTTATATTGTTTGCCTTAAGAAAGTCATTAATATCTTTACCCTTCTGTTGCATATCACTTGTGAAGGACCTTTCTCTTTCCGAAGCTTCGTATTTGATTGCGGGTTCAGGGATTTCAATATTAGAAATTTTGATTGCTTCTTTTAAAGCACTATCTTGAACTTTGTGACTTACCATATGTTCCTTCTGTTTTAACATTGCTTCCTTTATATGAGCTCTCAAGCCTTTTAGATCCTTAACATCATCTAGTTTAAGAATTTTAATTATTTCCTTTGCCCAAGCCTCATTTATCTCTTTGGCTTTAGTTTCTTGGTTATCTTTAAGTCTTTCGAGTGCCTCGTCTATTTCCTTTTTTTCTATCTTAACCTCTTCTTTGTCAACTTTTACCTTTTTAAGATTTCCTAACTTAAACTCAGGCATTACGGTAATATTCATTGTAAATTCTAAATCCTTCTCACCTTTGAAATCTGGGAATTCTTTGTATTCAGGTGGTGCTATTGGATTAACTCCTTCTTTTATTAAAGCCTCTTCTAAGTGTTGTGGAAGAAGTTTTTCAAAAGCCTGAATCTTAATAGTATGTCCTACATGTGGTTCTACTAAATCTCCTGGGACTTTACCTTTTCTAAATCCTTTAATATTTGTGTCTTCTAATTCTTTTTTAAGAAGAGAGTTATATTCTTTTTGAAATTCATCTCTTGGAATAGTAATCTTAAATTGAATTGTGTCTTTACCCAAGTCTTCTCTTTTGTATAATTCACTCATTTGTATTGTTTTTTAATATTAAAATTGCGGTCAAAGTCTACACTCTTTTATACAATTTGTCCAGTTTTGCTATTACTACTAAGCGTTTTTCTGATGTCCATAGTGGAGTACAAGTAATTAAGGTAAGTCTGTAGTCTTGTTCTTCTTGTATAACGGAGACATCATTTGGTTCTATCTCTTTTATTTCAACAACTATATATGTTAGAGAGTTTGTTTGTTTTGAGTTTTCTTCCTCCTCGTTCCCTTCTTTAATTTTTTCTTCCGTAATCTTTGGTTTCTCTGTTTGTGAAATTATTATTCTTTCTCCAATCTTTATATCTTCCAAATTAAAGAAAGTATCTTTCCTAGGAGGAAGATGTAGGAAACGATGGCCTATTACAACAACATTTCCTCTTTCTCCTGGGAATACTGATGTAGGAAAGTGCCAAAAACCATCATTCATCCTTAGGGAGGACTCTCCTTGGAGTATTTCTCCTTCAATATTTAATGTCTCTATTTTAAGAGTTGTGTTAAGATCTTCTAAAATTTTCTCTTCCAAATTAATGTCAGCATCTGCAAGAGATTCTTCTATGGAGGTGAAACCTAAAACCTGTTCTTGGTATTTCTCTTTCGGTGGAGATATTTGCGTTAGTACTTTCACACTAGTTTCTTTAGCAAGGTTGTATGCATTAAAAGAGTTAAGGGTAAGTAAGATATTGTTGTAGTTTGGGTAAATGACGAAGAAGAGTATAGGGGTTAGTACCAATAGTATTAGTAAAAGTGTTATTGTTGTTTTCTTTAGTATTTTCATATTCCTGCCCTATTCTACTATTTTTTACAGATAGTTGCATTATTTATCTAATTATATTATTCTAAAGCTAGTAACATATAAATTTTAATATAGGTCAGAGTGGCTAAGAAAAAAAATAATACTGCCAAGAAAACGAGGACTACCAAAAAGGTAGTAAAGAAAGGAGATTCTAAGAAATCTATGCTTTCTAAGGTTGAGATTAAAAAGCCTGATAGTCAGGAAAAAATCTCAAGAATTGTTGGTTCTATATTTATTTTTCTAGGTATAGTTTTAATCTCCTATGGAATTTATTCCTTTTTAAGATTTAGTAGAACTCCTGAGTTAGATGAGTCATTAAATATTCCTTCTCTTGCAGGTACAGAGGAAATAACCAACAGAGAGGAAATTTTAATACAGGGAGTAGCAGAGGGCTTTGATGAGGTTTTTGTGTACGTAGATAATGAGGAAGTTGGAAGAGTTAAGGTAGACAAAGATTCTGCTTTTGAATATGACTACCCTATTGAAGATGAAGGTAAGTATGCGGTGTCTGTGGCTGGAGTTAGAGGTTTTCCAAAAAGATATATCTCTTTACAGTCGGACATGAGAATAGTTGAAGTAGACAGGACTCCTCCTGAGCTTACTGAAATTAATTACCCTGTTGAGGTAGGTACAGAGACATTTACAATGGTTGGTAACGTAGAGCCTAATGCTGAGATTGTTGTAAGAAGAGGTACAGATAAATATGTAGCTACTTGTGGTGAAGAAGGAGACTTTAGAATAGAAGGAATTTTACTGGAAGACGGTCCTAATGTATTTGGTGTAACTATTACAGATGAGGCAGGTAACGAGGTAGAAGTTGAAGAGAAGGTAAGAGTAATATATTCTCAGGATAGTGATATAGATGGGGATGCAGTTATGGATGAGATTCCTGTAGCTTCTGGAGAATTGCAAGCCGCAATGCAAGTAATATTTGGGAACAACTTAATGGTAGTCTTTGGATTGTTAGCAGTATTAGCATTTGCATTTAGTTCTGGATTTGTACTAGTTAAGTACAAGGGTAAGAAGTAAGAACTTAAAGGAAGAGATTAAGAATGAGAAAGGGGAGTGTATACTCCCCTTTTATTTTCCTATTAAGATATGTATCATCTGCTAAAATATCTACCATCTGTTAAAATATAAAATATCTATTAATATATATAATGAAATCTCTAAAACCATTTTTATTAAAAACAATTAAACAAATACTCATTCTCTCTGTACTAGCTATGCTCCCTCTACTTTTTCTACATCCCCTTTCGATATTTGCTAATGAGGAAATACCTCTTGATATGGATCAGAATACTGTTCAAGAAGATATTCAAGAAATTAATTCTCAACACCAACAGGAACCAGAAGTATACAAAGCTAAAATCCTTAAACAAAACGAAGTAGATTGTGGATTTGTAACAGAGGAAGTAGACTTTAAATGCTTTAATTATGATATAGAAATAATAGGAGGAGAGTATGAAGGAGAAGTAATAGAGACAATGCCCACATGGATAAACAACGAGGACGATCTCTTCAAAGAAAACAGTAAAGTATATGTATCTCAGACCAAAGATGTTGAGGGAAATGAAGTTTGGACCATAGAAAGTTATTCTAGAGAAAACGCTCTAATCTTTTTGGGTATGATATTTGTTATTTTAATAATAGCGATAACAGGGCTTAGAGGATTAACTGCAACACTAGGATTAGTAACAAGTTTTTGTATCCTCTACTTCTTTGCCATACCTAGGTTAAATATGGGGGGAAATTTTTTAATAATATCGGTCGTTACGATACTGGTTCTTCTTTGTGCCTCCACATTCATAACCTATGGTTTTAATTTTAAGTCTCTAATTGCTTTCGTTTCTACCTTCTTGGGGATACTAATAATTGCAAGTGTGGGATATTTTGTTATCTCTTGGTTAAACATAAGTGGTACTGGAGAAGAAGCCTCTGCTATGTTGTTTGACACAACTGCAGGAGTAGTTAGACTCTCTTGGGTATTCTTACTTAGTATTGTTATTGGAGCTTTAGGAGTACTAGATGATATGACCATAGGTCAAGCATCTTCTATGATCGAGATATATGACACGGACAAAAATCTTAATTCAAATGAACTTTTTAGAAAAACAATGAATATTGGAAAAGACCATATAGCATCAATGGTTAATACGCTCTTTATAGCTTATGCAGGTTCCAGCTTTTCTTTAATTATGCTTCTTTCTGCAAACAATCCTGATTTTAGAATATTAATTAATACAGGTTTTGTAGTAGAAGAAATTGTAAGAGCTCTAGTAGCAAGCATTGGCTTAATATTGGTAGTGCCGTTAACTTCTTTTATAGCGTCTAGAATAATTGTAAAAGTTCTCAAGTAACTATAAAATTGCTATAATAAAAAAATAATCTAATAATTAAACATATGGGAAAGATATTTTCTGTAAAAGACAATAATAGGGATGTTGAAGATACTTCTAAAAGAACTAATGAAGTAGTTGCTAATTCTTTCGAAAGTAAACAAAGTAATAATCTGAGATCATCTAGAAAGGAGAAAGGTCAAACAGTGACAATAGAGCTTTCAACTAAGTTAATGCTTTTCATCCTCTTGCTTTTAGCGTTTATATATTTCGGTAAACAGTTACTTACAGTTATACTCTTTGTATTCTTTGGTTTTGTAATAATGTCTACTATTAAACCAGTAGTTAAATGGTTAAAGAAAAAAGGATTATCTAAAGGGCTTTCTATAGGTATTGCATATTTTCTTCTTATTTTAATAATCCTATCTTTGTTATTCCTTGTCTCTGTTCCCTTTATTAATCAACTAGCAGGATTGGTGAGTGTTCTTCCAGCATGGATAGATGAATCATTACTCTTCTTGGAAGACTTCTCAATAGCGGGATACTCCGTTGATACAGAGAGTGTTAGTCAATATGTTGCAGATGCAATAAAAGGTTTTCCTTCTGCTGCAAATGTAAAAAGTGTTGCAACCTTCATTACAGACTTTGTTGGAATGGGAGCCTTCTTTATTATGTCATTAATATTCTCTATCTATTTGCTTTCAGAACATGATACTTTTGCAGATATCTTACTAATTAAAATAGTATCTAACGAAAAGAGAGAAAGAGTTAAGAAATTAGTTATGGATGTAGAAAACAAATTAGGTAGTTGGGTTCTTGGTCAAGCTGTAGTGAGTTTTGCTACCTCAGTCTTTTCATTAATAATATTAACAATTCTAGGAATTCCTTTCGCCTTACCTTTAGCAATGTTTGCGGGTCTTATGAACCTGATTCCTAATTTGGGATCCACATTGGCTGGTTTTCTAATGGCGTTCGTTGCTCTAATTAGTGTTGGTCCTATTAATGCCGTTATTGTTCTTGCAGCATATATTCTGTACCAGCCTCTGGAAAACGGTGTTATAGCACCAAAAGTGATGGGTAATGCTGTTGGTTTAAAACCAATAATTGTTCTTTTAGGTGTAATCGTTTTCCTTACATTCTTTGGCTTAATTGGTGGCTTTATGGCGGTACCTTTAATGGTCATATCCCAAATTATCTACGAATTTTACATAGACTTGCAAAAATTAGAAGCTAAAGGTATTGTTTAAGATACAGAACTAAATTTTTTAACTGCCCAGTTTAAAATGCAGAGTGCAAATACAAAAAAGGATCATGTTTTCTTTTTTGAAGACTATTCAGCAAAAGACTTAAATGAAAACCGTATAGGAAGAAAAGGTCTTAGCCTTTTTGAACTTAAGGATATGGATGTTCCTGTCCCAGAATTTTTTGTTTTGTCTAGTGACGTTTTTGTGGACTTGGCATTTAATACTCTAGAGTCTAGTAATAAAAAACTTCTTGCTAAGGGTAGAAACCCTGAGACAGAGCAAGTTGAAGCAGTATTTCTTAAAGGAGAATTCTCTAAGGAAGTAGAAGAAGAAATTCTTAGTGCATACACCAGACTTTCAGGTTTTACAGATGCTTGGGTATCTGTAAGATCCTCCGTAGTGTTTCCAGAGAACTCTCAGGTTTCTTTTAGTGGAGTATTTTCTACAGAGTTAAATGTTAGAAAATTTGACGAAGTTAAATCTGCAATTAAAAGGATTTTTGCCTCTATGTTTTGTGATGATGTTGTAGCTTATGCCTCTAAGATGGGTATAGATTTAGCAGATGTTAAAATGTCTGTTGTTGTTCAAAAGATGGTGCAGTCAGAAGTCTCAGGTGTAGTATTTACTGTAGATCCAATAACACAAGATAATACCAAACTTAGTATTGAAGCAGTATTTGGGTTAGGTGAGGTAATCTCTTTAGGTGAGATTACCCCAGATTCATATCTTCTTAACAAGAAAGATTTAACCATTGCAGAAAAACACATATCTCCACAAGAATGGATGAAAGTAAGAACTCTTCGCTCTTCCAAGGGTAAGAGTAATGTAGAAAAGATTAAAATATCTAGTAATTGGAGTCACAGACAAAAACTTTCTGATAAAGATATGGAGGAGATTTCTAAAATAGCTTTAATTGTAGAGAATAAGTCTAGACAGATACAGAATATTGAATGGGTACTTTCAGGAGGAAGGTTCTGGATACTTCAAAATAAACCTTTGTATGAACCTAGTAAAGATGAAAGTGTAAGGCCTTTGAGTGGAGACCTTAGCAGAAAGAATATTAGAGATTTAATCATAGGATTTGTTGAAAAGTACAAAGGAGAGAGTATGATAGTGTCTCAGGCGGTTTCAGATGCACAAAGGATGATGAATAGAAATAGTGGAGAAGCAGCAAGGAAGCTTGAGAAACTAATAATGTCTGCAAAGAAAGAAACAGAGGTCGAACCTACTGCTACAAAACAAACAGACTTTGTAGCCTCAGGAATAGGAGCTAGTTTTGGAGTAGCTACAGGTAAAATTACTGTGGTAGATGGTCCTGTAGATAAGAAATTTACTAAAGAAGATATTCTATTAATAAAAAGATACTCATCTGAAATGGAGTCCATGATAATATCCTCAGGTGGAATAATAATGGACACAGGTGGGTTAACAAGTGACACAGCAATTCTTTGTAGAGAGGTAGGTATTCCAGCGATAGTAGGAATTAATACAGCATCTAATACAATTAAGTCAGGAGATTGGGTAAAGATAGATGGAAATGCAGGCACCGTATATTTAGTAGAAAGAGAAAAGGTACAACCTAAAGAGAATGTTCATCCAGTAGTACAAGCGTACAGCGAAGGTAATGTTTCAGGTATAGAAGAAGTACAGGAAAGCAAAGAAGAAAAGATTGAGGAAGTAGAAGTCCCTCTTCCTCCAAAAGATACAACCCTACCCCCTTCAGCTACTAAGGTCTTTAGTATGGCAGATATAGAACCCAAGAAACTGTTTAACTATGTTGGAAATGCTCATGGGATAGTATATGTTGACCTAGATAAAATACTCATTAAAGATGGTAGACATCCAATGGCATATGTAGAAGACAAAAAGTTTGTAGACTTCTCAAACAGTATTTGTGAAAAAGTTCTAGAGTATGTAGACCTAGCACATGGAGAAGAAGTCATTATTTCCATAGGATCAAGAAAAGTAAAAGAATTTAGAGATTTAACAAAAGGTAAGACATATGAAGAAAGCTCTCTACCTGATGAAGCATATGGAGCAACGCATTATCTAAATAATCTAGATATGCTTAAGAGAATTATTAAGATAGTTAGAAGAATTAGAAATGTTTACAAAAAAAGAAATGTTTCCATAGCTCTTCACTCTCCTATGAGTGGAGATAATATGAGAGAGTTTAAAAAACAACTCTCTGGTGAAAAATTAAGAAGAACATCCTCATTTAAAATTTATGCCATCCTAGATAATCCTGCAGAAGTAATTCTTGCCGATGAAATAGTAACTACCAAAATAGATGGGCTAATTTTAAATATGCCTAGGATAGTTAGACAGATGCAAGGCTTTAATTTTGATGACAGTAAAGCAAAATATGACCTTACTAAAAGTAGTGTATTTAAAGTTTTAGATAACATAATTGATGTTGTAAAAGACGAGGCAGACAGTATCATTGTTGTTGTTGAAAACAGTAAACCACTACTTAGATACTGTGTACAGACAGGAGTATATGGAATAGCTGTGCTTTCAGAGGATATAGCAGAGGCTAGAAAAGTAGTATTTGAAGAAGAAAGCAAACTAATATTGAGTAAGTAACAGCTCCCATAAACCTTCATTATCTTTCAGCAACCTGTAGTGTATTAGTATTACTTCATGATATACTTTCCCAATGAGTCAAACCCCTATGATGAAACAATATCTGGGTTTTAAAAAACAGTATCCAGATAAAATAATTTTGTTTAGAATGGGAGACTTCTTCGAAACATTTGGAGAAGATGCCAAACTAACTTCTAAAGCTTTAAACATAACTCTTACCAAAAGGGACAAGAAGAAAAATGCTACCCTACTCGCTGGTTTTCCACATAAAGCCCTGGACCAATACCTTCCTAAACTAATAGAAGCAGGATACTGTGTAGTGGTAGTTGATCAATTAGAAGACCCTAAATTAGCAAAAGGAATAGTAAAAAGAGGTGTAACAAGAGTAGTAACCCCTGGAACATTAGATGGTGATGAAGCAAGTGGCGTTAAAGATTCTTATCTTGTTTCCATATATACAGAGAAAAATGAAACAAGTATAGCCCTATGTGATATTTCTACAGGGAAGTTTCTTTTAATTAACAATACCTCAGTAAAAAATCTCCTAAAACATGTTATAGCATCCTATGACCCTGTTGAAATTTTACTAATAGAGGGAGAAGAACGAATGGAAGTAGGAAAAGTACCAGTACAATTTGTACAGAAAGGTTTAAAAAACAAAGAGTATGCAGGAGAGATTGTAAAAAAGTTCTATGATGTTAAAAATACACAAGCCTTAGATATCCAAGAAGACTCAGCAGACATTATCTCTGTGGGCATGATAATAGAATACATAGAAGAGACACAACTAATGGACCCTGCTCATATAAATAAGCCAAAGAGGATAAGTCTTAACAAAACAATGATCCTTGATACCTTCACCATAGATAATCTAGAACTGGTAGCAAATTCCTATACTGGAGATTTTGAAAACTCTCTTTTTTCGGTTATAGACAAAACCCAAACTCGTATGGGAAGACGCTTACTCTATTCTTGGATACTAAATCCTTTAATAGAAAAGAAAGGAATTGATGAACGAACACAGCTAGTTGAAAAATTAGTAAAAAACAAAAAAACTCTAAAGAAAATCATAGAACATCTTTCAGAAGTTAATGACATTGAAAGAATAGTAGGAAAAATTGGTTTAAACAGAGTGAACGCTAGAGATATGAAAGCGCTACAAGAATCCTTAGAGAATTCTCTCAACATATTACAAACCCTTAAAAAAGAAATAAAAGTTGAATACAAAGACATTAAAGAAAATTTAATAAAAGATTTAATTAAGAAAATATCACAGACCATAAGTGAGGAACCTCCCCTATCCATAACCGAAGGAGGAATAATTAAAGAAGGATTTAATAAGAAAGTAGATGAACTAAGAGACTTAACAGGAAACAGTAAAACATGGATAAAAGAATTCGAAAAGGAAGAGAAAGAAAAAACAAAAATTTCCTCTCTTAAAGTTGGCTTTAACAAAGTCTTTGGTTACTACATAGAAGTCACTAAAACCCACCAAGATAAAGTTCCAGAAAG
>CAYGKF010000011.1:7685-13235 GCA_964350615.1 uncultured Candidatus Saccharibacteria bacterium | reverse complement strand
ATTTTAAATAGTTCAAATGATCTAAGACCCATCATAATTAAAGTACTAGATACTCTCTGTGACATGAGAAGTGTAGAAAATATTCCGGGAGACATGAAAAAATCCTCCCTTAAAAAAGCCTTAAAAGTATACGCTGTACTTGCAGAATACCTAGATTTAAACGAAATAAAAAAAGAGATAGAGGAGAATGCCTTTCGTGAATACATGCCCATAGAGTACAAAAGTATTACAAACAAGATGGAAGAGGCAAAGGTTAACGACAAAACCCTGGAAAAATATGAACAGTTGCTAGATAAAATTCTCAATAGTTTGCACTTTGAGAAAAGAATACAAGGGAGAGTTAAGTGTAAATACAGTATATATAACAAATTAAAGAAATATGAAAAGGAGTGGATAAATCCAAATATTGAAAGATTATCCGATTTAATTGGTTTTAGGATTCTAACTAACTCCGAAGAAGACTGCTTTCTAATATTAGAGAAACTTATGGATCAGGGTGAAATGGATTATAATCGTTTCGAAGACTACATATCAAATCCAAAACCAAACGGTTACAAAGCGATACAGTTTCCTGTTAAATTTAACTCTATATCCAACCTAGACATAGAAGTACAAATAATGACTCATGAGATGTTCTACTACAACACATACGGTCCAGCATCTCATATTGCATACAAAGCAAGTAAGTCTAGATACGCCAAACCTACTAACGAATATAGTTGGATAGAAGACATCCATAAACAAATGAAAAAGAGTAAGAATAAAAGGAGAGAACAAATTAGTATCCCAATTCAATGTAATATTCACAAAGACGAGGTTTTTGCTTTCACTCCTAAAGGAATGATTCTTGACCTTAACAAAGGGGATACCGTTCTAGACTTTGCCTTTAAATTACACACTGAGATTGGTCATAGTGCAACTGGAGCATTAGTAAATGGTAAAGCTGCAAAAATTTCCTCCCCCTTAGAAACTGGAGATGTTGTTGAGATAAAAACAGACAAGAATAAAAAATACCAAAAGATTGAAGCATTAAAAAGTGTAAATTCAGATACCTCTAAGTTTAGAATTAGAAACCAACTTTCAAAATACAAAAGAAAAGGTTAAAATACGAATATGAAAAAGAAGACAAAAAAAAGATTGAGTGCAATAATAAGCATAACCATAGCTGTTATACTAATAGGAAGTATCGCTCTCCCAATACTACTCTCACTGTTTGCCCTGTAAAATATACCTAAGATATTTCCATACCCTTAATATTTAACCTGTTTTAAATATGAGTCTCTCCAAAGATAGCCTAATAACCGAAATTAAGGGAATAGGAGAAAAGCAGGCTAAAAAATTTTCCATATTAGATATATTAACCGTAAGAGACTTACTCTTTCATATCCCCTTTAGATACCAAGATACTTCCTCCGTTATCACAATCAAAGAGTTTAAAGAGAAACTAGAAGGCACCTTCCTTGCTGAGATAGAGAAGGTAACAACCACATATTTTAGAAAAAAGATTACCACCGTAAAAGTAAAAGACGAAACTGGCTCCCTTAATCTCACTTACTTTAATCAAACCTACCTTAAAAACACACTGAAAGAAGGAGAGATATATCTCTTTAATGCAAAGATTACTAAGAAAGGAAACAGAAAAAATATTTACAATCCTAAACTTGAAAAATTAAAAGAAGACCCAGACAAACAAACTCACTTAGGTAAACTTGTTGGGATATATCCAGAGACAAAAGGTCTTACCTCTCGAATGATAAGAGCAAAGATTAAAAACTTAATTGAACAAATAACTGAAGATGTTGGTGACATTGCAAAAATAATAGAGGACCCACTTAAAGAAAAAGACTTAGAAAAATTCAACCTCATAGCCTTAAACAAAGCAATTAAAAAAATACATTTTCCAGAAAGCCAAGAAGATGTTGAGGAAGGTAAAAAAAGATTAGCCTTTGATGAGATGTTAAGGATTGCTTTTAAGATTGAAAATCAACTACTAAAGTCTGCGAAAGAAAAAAGCATTGGGATGGAGATAAAAACCAAAAACTTAAACTCTTTCATAAAGTCACTACCTTTCAAATTAACAAATGATCAAAACAAAGCTATTGAAGAAATTCTAGAAGATACTACAAAGTCCAAACCAATGAACAGACTACTTAACGGAGACGTTGGCAGTGGTAAAACTATTGTCTCTGCAGTAGCAATACTTAACACAATAAATAATGGACACTCTGCAATATTAATAGCTCCTACTACAGTACTTGCAAAACAACATTTTGACACCTTTAATAATCTCTTTAAAGATTTAGGAATAGATGTAGAGTTGTGTATATCTGCTAAAAAAACAATTAAAAAAGCAGATAACAAATTAATAATAGGTACCCATGCAATACTCTATGAAAAAGAATTACCTAAAGATCTAAATTTGGTAGTCATAGACGAGCAACACAGGTTTGGGGTTGAACAGAGAGAATATTTTAAACAAAAGACCAAAACTTCCCCACATTACCTAACTATGACAGCAACTCCAATTCCAAGGAGTTTAACAGAAGTTTTTTTCGGAGGTTTAGAAGTTTCTGAAATTAGAGAGAAACCAAAAAACAGAAAAGATATAGAAACATTCTTTACACCGTTTAGAAAGAGAGGGGATTGTTTTAAATGGGTAAAGAAAAATATTTTAGAGAGTAGGTACAACAATAAAAACAAGAAGAAGGGAGAGAAGGAGAGGGAGGGAGGAAAGAGGAAATATAATAACCAAGCTTTCATTATATACCCTCTAATAGAAGAATCTGAGAAAATGACAGCTAAGGCTGTTCTTGTTGAATTTGATTATCTCAAAGAAATATTTAAAGGTCTTAATGTACAATTTTTACATGGAAGACTTAAGGAAAAAGAAAAAGAGAAATTAATAGAGGATTTTAGAAAAAGAAAAATAAACATATTAATATCCACTACTGTTATAGAAGTAGGTATAGATATTCCTGATGCTACTATAATGGTAATAGAGGATGCAGAGAGATTTGGTCTTGCCCAATTACATCAGCTTAGAGGTAGGGTAGGAAGAAGTGACAAAGAGTCATACTGTTTTGTAATACCTAGTGCAAATGTAGAGAAAGATTGTCCTGCAGAGGATCGTTTAAGATATTTTGCAAAGCACAATAGTGGGTTTGAAGTAGCAGAGTATGATTTACAAAACAGAGGTCCAGGAGAAGTATATGGTTTAAGACAGTCAGGAATTCCAAACTTTAAAGTAGCTTCCATACATGACATTGAACTTCTTAACAAAGCCCGTTTACTTGCAAAAAGGGTAGTTAGAGAAGATAATAATTACGGAGATATTTTAGAGAATATATTTAAATGAAGATACACATAGTTTTAGACAACATAAGATCTGTTTTTAATGTAGGTAGTATATTTAGATCTGCAGATGGGGCAGGGTATGTAGAAAAGATATATCTTTGTGGAATAACTACTGATATTGACAATCCTAAGTTAGAGAAAACTGCTCTAGGAGCAACAGGAATGATAGAGTCTGAGCATTATGACAGTACCAAAGAAGCGTTAGAAGAAATAAGAGATATGAATATCCCAATATATTCTGTTGAGCTTACTTCGGATGCTAAAAACTTTCAAGAAGTACAATACCCTAAAGAATTAGCAATACTGTTTGGCCATGAGAAGAAAGGAATCTCTGAAGAAATACTGGATAAATATACAGATAAAAAAATTATGATACCAATGAGAGGAATGAAAGAATCTCTGAATGTTGCAAATTGTGCTACTGCTATATTGTATGAAATAACAAGAGAAATGAAATAATCGCCTTCTCTTTTTTCTCTTAACTCTTTTTGTAAAAATATATTCTCTTTTTCTGCTACAATATTGCAATGGACTTAGGAAAAAAAATAGCTATCTTGTTACTTCTCCTTACTATTGGGGTTAGTGTGAAGACTATAATAGACAAAGGAGTAAATACTGACGTACCCGAAATTGCTGGACAGAGTAGTAGTTGGTTGTATAGAAGGGGTATATATATCGAAAACAGTGACTTTAAAACTTTGTTTGAACAAGAGATAGAGTTAGAAATAGATACAAAAGAACTAATATCTAGAGGAAAGCTACAAGAAAATTGCAATGATATTAGGTTTTTGGATGAAGATAATGAAACTCCCTTGCAATTTTCATTTAAGGACATAAAGAGTAAAGAGTATGGATGTAATACAATTAATAGTAAGATCATAATTAAGGTCCCTTCTTTAGCCATAGGGGGTAAAACAATATATTTTCTCTATGGTAATTCCATTGCACCTAGTTTCAATACTTCCAGACCGTAAAAAAAGATATAAAACAAGGTCTTTTAGATATAATCTATTATTGACATTCAAACTAATTTAGTACAAAATTAGTTAATACATAAACTGACTCTAACTGAGCTTATATGGTTTTTCAATCAATACTTCTCTCTTTATTAATTCCTTTCTCTAATACTATTGCGACTAGTACAGTAGTGAATATTAAGTCTTGGATATCTCCCATACATGCTCAAACAGAAGACTCCAGTGTAAATGAGGATTCTTCTATTTTCCTCAATAATATTCTTGTAAACAATCAAAGCGTTGAATTAGATGAAGAAGATAAAATTTTTGTAAAACCTGATGATGCTGTAAGAGTTTCAGGGAATGCTTCTTCTAATACACCTATTACTGTGTATTTTGCAGATAAAGAGAAAAGCTCCACAACTAACGCTTTTGGATCTTGGTTTGTACTTTTTAGTATAACTAATATGGAAGAGGGGCAGTATATTTTAACTGCAAAGGAAACTGATTCTAAGAAAGAGAGTGTAAACTTAATGACATTTGTTGTAGGAGATGGTCAAGAAACTGTGGAGCCATTATTAGACACCAAATTTAAGGGTGTTGGCGATTTTTTTGAATCCTTACCCATATATCTTCTTCTATTAATTTTAATTCCTATTGCAATAGTTTTAGGATGGGTATTACGTATATCTTTTGAAAAGACGGGAAAAAATGAAACTAGGAATGAGTTAGGAAAACAAGAATAAATAACTATATTAAAATAGCTTCTAGATGTTAAGTATTACTATAAAAAAAAGGGGTCTCTTTAGAATTATTTTATACTCATTGCTATTTGTTAGCGTTTTCATTGCATCAAAATCCCTTCAATCTCCTTCTCCTGTCAATGCCTGCTCTTACATGAGTATGCCTTATTGCTATAACTGTTACTGCGTAAACAATGCTTGGGCTCACACCATGGATGGTTATTATAAATCTGGTACTTGTTTAGGAGGAGCTGGATGGGTCAGTTGTTCTCCTCCATGTGATTGCACTTCATGGGTTAGTCAAAGCTGTGGATTTAGCAGTTGTACTAGCACACAAATGGGACA
The DNA here is from genome assembly GCA_964350615.1 of uncultured Candidatus Saccharibacteria bacterium. Lineage (GTDB taxonomy): Bacteria > Patescibacteriota > Dojkabacteria > SC72 > SC72 > UBA2177. The sequence goes on along the minus strand of CAYGKF010000011.1, from coordinate 7,837 downwards.
AACAAGAAGTTGTTCTCCCTCTGGATGCGCTTCTACCCTACAATGTTTGAACGATTCCTGTGGTTCTTGGTCAAATACTACTTGTGGATCAGGGACCTGTTCTTCTTCGCAGATGCGACAGACACGAAGCTGTACATATAACTGCCTCGCTA
>CAYGKF010000011.1:2356-7585 GCA_964350615.1 uncultured Candidatus Saccharibacteria bacterium | reverse complement strand
CTTCGCAGATGCGACAGACACGAAGCTGTACATATAACTGCCTCGCTACAAGTCAGTGTGTTAATGATTCCTGTGGGAGTTGGTCTAATGCTGGTTGTGGAGGGGGGACTTGTTCTTCTTCGCAGATGCGACAGACACGAAGCTGTACATATAACTGCCTCGCTACAAGTCAATGTCTTAATGATTCCTGTGGTTCTTGGTCAAATACCACTTGTGGAGGAGGCAGTTGCGCTTCAAATCAGATGCAACAAGTAAGAACTTGTACATATAACTGTGCTTCAACAGCACAATGTGTAAGTCTTACTCAATGCAATCAATATACCGTAACTTTCGACTGGAACGGAGGGACTTGTGATCAATCCTCTCGTCTCGTATATCATTCCCAACAAGCAGATGGCCCTACTAATTGTTCTCGACCTGATTATTACATTGGTAGCTTTTCAATATCCAGTGGTAGTTGTGCAGGAACCTTTAGTTCTTCAACAGGTACTTGCACTAGTGTAACGGAAAACATGACAATAAAAGTAAATTGGGTTATAACAAACCTTGCACCTCTTACTCCAACTAGTCCCTTAGTAAACGGAGATCCACACCCCGCTATATCCGCAACAACTACACCCGTTTTCTCTGTTATTTTCCAAGACCCAACCCCTGCAGATGATTATGCCTCTCAATACCAAATACAAGTAAACACTCAGTCTGATTTTAATGGCACCATGATGTGGGATACAGGATTAACCAATATCTCTAGTAATAACCCTGCTCATGGTCAGACTTTTCAAGTTACATATGCAGGAACTTCTCTTAGTCTAAACGGCACTACCTACTACTGGAGAATGAGACTTGCAGATAAATATGGTCTTGTTAGTCCATGGTGTAGTTGTTCCGCTTGTCAATTCACAATGAACCAAGCACCTACAAAACCTACAAATCTTTGGACAGAAGGAGGAAACAATCCTGTAGGGCTAGCAACTACCACTCCAAATTTTTCTGCCATCTTTAACGACCCTGATACTGGAGATACTGCTACACACTACCAAATACAGGTAAATACTGCTTCTAATTTTTCAGGTACAACTATGTGGGACAGTGGGTTAGAAGGAATGGCTACAACAGCAAACGGAGCTCGTTCTCCTAATATAACTTATGCTGGAACTACACTGACTTTTAATGGCTCTACCTACTACTGGAGAATTAAATTTTCAGATGAACATGGAACAGTAAGTCCATGGTCAACTGAAAGTGCAAGTTTTAAGATGAACGAACCTCCTACTGTAGCTACTAATCTTCTAACTGAAAATGTTACAAACCCTACTGGTATCTCTACTCCAAAACCTAAATTCAGTGCCATATTTAATGACCCTGACATTGTAGATACTTCAAGTTACTACCAAATACAGGTAAATACCAACGCATCATTTACCGGAAGTATTATGTGGGACAGTACAAAGTCATCAATGACTAGCACTGAAAAAGGTCAAAGATCTCCAGAAATTTCATACAATGGTTCTACCCTTACAACAAATGGTGTTACATATTACTGGAGGATTAAATTCTGGGATAGTGTCGGTTCTGTAAGTCCATGGTCAACAGAGAGTGCACACTTTACAATGGAAGTAAACCAAACACCTACAGCCCCGACAGGATTACTTGTAGATGGACAGACAAACAATCTAAGAGTAAATAACCATACTCCAGTATTCTCCGCCATCTTTAATGATCCTAACACCTTTGATTCTTCTAACTATTACCAAATACAAGTAAATACTCAAGAAGATTTCTCTGGTACAGTCCTGTGGGACAGTACAAAATCTTCCATGAGTACAATAAATAAAGGTCAAAGGTGTGCAGACATAACATATGCAGGTTCAGAACTTACTCTCACAGGAGTCAAATATTATTGGAGGATTAGATTCTGGGATGCTAATAATGCTGTAAGTCCTTGGGGAACTGGACACTTTACAACTTCTGGTGCATACACAACCTTCGAGGGTCTTCGCTTCGATAATATTAGATTAGATTAGTTTTATAAAAAATCTCTACGGGTTTTACCATATCCTCTTTTATGTTAATATCTACCTATGTTACAAACTGTCCAAAAGAAGATCAAAAGAAAGATAAAATCTAAAAGAAATCTCAAAAAGGGTCTTAATAATAAAAGAAAGATTAAGAAGGAGTATTTACAAAAAAAATAAATATGCTTCCCTAGGAATACTATTATGTGGGACAGTACAAAACAAGCAATGTCAGTAACCCCCTCAGGAGGACAATCTCCAAGAATTCCATACAACGGAACAGCACTAACAGGAACATCAGAAACAACATACTACTGGAGAATTAAATTCTTGAACACCTACAACCTTGCTAGTAATTGGTCAACTACAGCAACCTTCGTAGACCTCATAGGAGACACCTCCCTAAAACTAGGAGGACTTAACATGGGAGGTGTAAAAGTACGCTAAATAAATATAATGAATAGGGCATAATACTTAGTGATGATATAATACACACATGAGCCTTAAATATGACAGTGCAAAAAAATTAAGAAAAGAAAGAAAAAAATGGAAAGTAAGAACTCCCGAGGAATTTGACGAAAGAGAAAATATCTTCCTTAAAGAAAAATTATTACACAAAACACCAACCATAAGAACATTTGTAAGAATAACTGCAGGGAAAGCTAAAAACTTTAAACTAGAAATACCCAAAACAACCAGACCTTTAACAGACAGGATGAAAGTCCAAGTCTTTGACACACTTCAAAAAGATATATACAAAAAAACAATATTAGACCTTTATGCTGGAACTGGCTCTTTTGGTTTAGAAGCTCTCTCTAGAGGAGCAGAACACTCTACTTTTGTAGAAGCTTCAAAACAAGCTTTCCATACCCTAAACAAAAATATTGCTCACACAGGATTTGTCACAAACTCTGAAGTTATTAAATCCAAAGTAGAGGAGTACCTTTACAAAAAAAACAATGAAGAATCCATTGAGACATTCGACATAATATTTTTAGATCCTCCATACAAACTCTTTAATACTAAAAGAACACATAATATGGAAGACATTATAAATATGGCAGGTAATTTATTGCCTGGAGTACAAAAGAAAAGGACTAAGAAATTTAAAGGAGCATTAATTTTAAAACATCCTAAAAGATATCCATTAGAAAAACTATCATTAGACAACATAGAACTCTTGGAATCTACAGACTTTGGTCTGAACACAATATCCTTTTACATTGTAAAGCCATAACACCCTATACATTGCAAAAACAAATATAAAAATATAAAATAGGAGGAATGTACAAACAATTCGGTATAACAAAAGAAAAACTCTGTAAAACTGTTTTTTCAACACCCCTTTTTTAATGCTACTGTTTTTTCCAAACAAACACTTAACTTTTTACTATTAAATAATGGATTCTGAACAAAAAGATAAATTAGAAGCAATGAGACACTCTGCTTCCCATCTATTAGCTCAAGCAGTTCTTAAACTATATCCTGACACTAAATTAGGTATAGGACCTGCCATAGAAAACGGTTTTTACTATGACTTTGAATTTAGTGAACCACTACAGGAAGAAGATCTACCTAAGATAGAAAAGGAAATGAAGAAAATCATAAAGCAAAAACTACCCTTTAACCAAATTATGATGAAAAAGGATGAGGCCATTGAATATTTAAAAAAGACTGACCAAATATACAAGCTAGAGCTACTAGATGAATTAGAAGATAATGAATTTAGTTTCTATATAACAGGGGAGAATGACTTTGCAGACCTTTGCAGAGGTCCTCACGTAGAAAACACCAAAGATATTGGTGCAATTAAATTAACAAAAACCGCTGGAGCATACTGGAAAGGAGATGAAAAGAACAAGATGTTAACCAGAATATATGGGACTGCGTTTGAAACAAAAGAAGAACTAAAAGAATACCTGGAAAATCAAAGGGAATTGGAAAAGAGAAACCACAGAAAATTAGGTAAACAATTAGATCTCTTTGCTATAATACCTGAGATAGGGCAGGGCCTTCCCGTATGGTTACCAAGAGGATATATGATTAGAAGCATACTCGAAGAATATATGCTTGACCTTGAAAGAAGTGCTGGATACGAACATATCTTAACTCCTCACATTAACAAGAAAGAACTTTTTGAAACTTCGGGACACCTTAAGTTTTACAAAGATGACATGTACGCACCAATGGAAATAGATGATGAAACCTATTACCTTAAACCCATGAGTTGTCCTGCAGCCATGATGGTATACAACCTTTCTCCGAAAAGCTACAGAGATTTACCCTACAAATTAGGAGAATTTGGTACGGTGTACAGATATGAAAAGTCTGGAGAATTACACGGACTACAAAGAGTAAGAGGTTTTACACAAAATGATGCCCATCTATTTTGTACTCCTGAACAACTGGAAGGAACCTTAAATGATACCTTAGATCTACTAGATGTCTTTTACAAGGATGTAGGCTTTGACAATTACAAATTTAGATTATCTCTTTCAGACAGAGAAGCAAACCCTGAGAAATATGCTGGAGATGTAGAAAAATGGAACCTTGCAGAGGATACACTAAGAAAGGTATTGGAGGGAAGAAAATTAGAATTTGAAGAAATACCTGGAGACGCAGCATTCTACGGTCCTAAAATTGACATACAGGCTGTAAATGTCTTTGGGAAAGAAGATGCTGTATCTACAGTACAACTAGATTTTAATTTACCTGAAAAATTTAACATTACATACATAGATTCAAATGGAGAGGAAAAACAACCCTTCATTATTCACAGGGCCTTAATTGGATCTTTTGAGAGATTCTTTTCCTTCCTCATAGAACACCACGGAGGAGATTTCCCACTTTGGTTTACTCCAGAACAGGTATATGTCATACCAATCTCTGAAAAACATACAGAGTATGCTCAAAAAATCTTTGTTGAATTAAAAGAAGCAAAACTAAGAGTGAAGATGGATGACAGAAACAAAAGCATGCAGTCTAGAATTAGAGATGCTGAGAAAATGAAAATACCTTACATCGTAGTAGTAGGAGACAAAGAAATAGAAACCGAAACAGTCTCTGTTAGAGCAAGAAGAAACAGAGAAGAGGGTCTTATGAAAACACAAGAATTCATAGACAACCTTAGAGAGGAAATTAGGAAAAAAGAGTCTTTTCCTCAAAGTAATAAATAATTTTAAATATATTAATTAAATAAATGCCTTTTAATACA
>CAYGKF010000011.1:0-2256 GCA_964350615.1 uncultured Candidatus Saccharibacteria bacterium | reverse complement strand
CTCAAAGTAATAAATAATTTTAAATATATTAATTAAATAAATGCCTTTTAATACAAAACCATCAGGACCGAGAGTAAACAATTACATTAGAACAACCAAGGTACAAGTAATAGATGATAAGGGAGAAAACCTGGGAGTAATGGAAACTCAAAAAGCAATTGATTTAGCAAAAGAATCTCAATTGGACTTGGTAGAAGTAGGTCCAAAAGTATCTCCTCCTGTTTGTAAAATAATGGACTTTTCTAAATATTTATATGAACAGAACAAAAAACAAAGAGGAAACAAAAAAGGAAAAGCAAAAGAACAGAAAGAATTCAGATTCTCTCCAGTAATAGAGAAAGGCGATATAGATCACAGAGTAAAAAGAGCAAAGGAATACCTAGATAAAGGACATCCTGTTAAGTTGGTTATGCAGAAGAAAGGAAGACAACCTATTGAACTTGCAAAAGAAGTTTTTACTGAAATATTGACTAATTTTGATGATTATAGTAGTATCGAAGCCAAGCCAAAACGAGACGGTAATAGGATTTCAATAACATTTAAAGCTAATGGCAAGACAAAAGACAAATAAAACGGCAAAGAAAAGAATTAAGTTGTCCAACCCAAGGGGTAATAAGACTCCTAAATTAATGTATCGACAAAGTCATCAAGGACATCTTAGAACAAAGAAATCATCCAGAGAAAAGAGAAGACAAAATGACAAAGCACAGGTACATAAAAGCAATAAAAAGTCTTTAATTAGAAAAATAGTTAACATTTAGACAACACATCATGAGAGTAAAGGGAGGAACAACAAGAAAAAAGAGACATAAAAAAATCCTAAAGAGTACAAAAGGATATAGGTTAACAAAGAGTAAGCTTTACAAAGTAGCTCATGAAGCACATCTACATGCGGGACAGTATGCATATGACCATAGACAGAAAAGAGGTGGTCAAATAAGAAGAGTTTGGATAACAAAAATAAATGCTGCTTGTAAACAAAACGATATACAATACAAAGACTTCATACACAAATTAAAAGGTAAAAAGATAGAACTTAATAGAAAGGTTTTAGCTGATTTAGCTGTTAATAATCCAGAGATATTTACTTCAATAGTGAAATCTTTGTAGGGTACCTATCTTTTTTGTAATTTTAATGGGACTCTACGAAGAGTCCTTTTTTGTTTAATAATGATGTAGTATACTTTTAAATATGAATTACACAAACAAGAGTTTAGACCTGTTACAAAAGAATATTAAAAAAGACAGTAAGAAGCTAACTTCTGACAAATTAAGAGAAAAATACCTTGGTAAGAGTGGTTTACTAACAATTGCACTAAAAGAAATTATTAATATTTCTAAGGAAGAAAAGCCCATATACGGTAAAGAGGTTAATGATATTAAGAATACCTTAGAAGAGATTGTAAGCGAGAAGGCCCGTGACAATAAAGCATACTCCTCTAGCCACAGGATTGATCCTACTGCACCTTTTGATATAAATAGCACCAAGACAGAACATGAGAAGTTTTTTGCCTTAGAAGGGAGTAAACACCCCTTAACAAAGGAAGTAGAAACACTCCTAGATATATTTAGTAGTATGGGTTTTGACATCTTAGAAAGCAGACAAATAGATGATGATTACCATATGTTTCAATCATTAAACTTTCCTAAAGGACATCCTGCAAGAGATATGTATGATACATTTAGAACGGAAGATGGCTTAGTACTACCTGCTCATACTTCTACAATGCAAAATAGAGCACTAAAAAAGTTTGCTCCTGCTCCAATAGCAGTAGTATTACCTGGTAGATGCTTTCGCAATGAAGCTACAGACGCAGGACATGAGCATACATTTCATCAAATAGAAGGAGTGTATGTAGATAAGGATGTATCTTTCTCCAACATGATTGCTACTATTAAAACATACCTTGAGAGATATTTAGAAACAGAGCTTAAAGTTAAAATACAACCAGCATACTTTCCCTTTACAGAACCAGATTGTGAATTTGTCATAGGCTGTCCATTCTGTAATATTACAGGATGCTCTACTTGTGGACACTCAGGCTGGATAGAGATTATGGGTTGTGGAATGATACATCCCAATGTACTTAAAGAAGCCGACATTGATCCTAAGGTATATTCAGGTTTTGCATGGGGTTTTGGTGTAGACAGATTAGCCATGATAAAGCTTGGAATAAACGACATTCGCTATCTTCGAGATGGAAACCTTAATTTCTTAAGACAGTTTTAATATGAGAGTAAGTACCAATTTACTAA
>CAYGKF010000010.1:0-13347 GCA_964350615.1 uncultured Candidatus Saccharibacteria bacterium | reverse complement strand
AACATTTGGAAAAATCAAAGGAGGTAATTTCTTTGTATGATATCCCTAAGATATCTGGAGAGAGAATGATTATTCATTCGAGGAAGGGTTATAAAGAAAAATATAAGGATATATATTCGTATTCTGTAAAAAATGCTATTCCATGGGTAATAGAAGAGTAGGTCCTTAACTTATTCATCAAGCATCCTTAATTCAGATATGTCCTCAATAATATGTAGATTAACATCCTCTGGTAATTGAAATTGTTTGTTCATATTCTTTTTTGTAGTAGTATTGTATTTTTTCACCACAGCAATCGTGTTTTTCTCTTCTAATTTTGTATATTCTATTTTTCACTATCTGGTTAATCTTTCTACTTTGAGTTCTAGCTTTACAGTTACTTCTTTTTTGTAGAGTTCTTTCAAGACCAAGGTATTTGAAATCCTTAACCCATCTGTATGCAGTGGCTTTATGTATTTGTAATTGTTTAGCGATATCACAGGGAGATACTGCGGACTTGTACAAATACCAAGCAGATTCTACTTTATTTGAGTTTTTCATGCGACTTATGTTTAAACTTAGCTTACTAGTACAACACTAGTTTACCAAGTTGTCGCATTTGCTAATGGAATGTAGTGGGGTGGGGTTACCTATTCATAATTTTGTTTTTCTATTTCTTGGAAATTATGATCCTCTTCTCTCATATCGTCTAATAATTTTAATATGACTTCATTTCTAGACGAACACCCAAATCTAGATTTAAGATAATCGGTATAATCACACAGTTCCTCATTCAATCTTATCGTAAATCTTGAAGTTAAAAGCTTGCGATGTGCAAAATCTAAAAATTCAGATATTATCTCTTCTAAATCACCTTCCTCATACTCTTTTAGTTTTAAAAGTGGATATTTTTCAGATAACCATTCTTCATTAGGTAGAGTACCTTTTTTGTAAAGTGCTAAAACAGGTTTTTTTCTATTAATTCCCTCAAAGATAAGGGATAGAAGAGAGGGTGTAATATCACTTATTTCACATATAAAAACATTAGAGTCAACAATATCCTTAATCTTGTCTCCAAATATATTTACTGATGCTTTATCTCCTGTGGATCCTGACGGGTAGTTAAGATCTGTTCCTATGACTGTTTGCATAACATTACAATTATGTTTGTTTAAGAGAGTTATAATTTTGAGATTTTTATTATCATCTTTTATAGAACTTTCAAAAAAAGCTTTAATAACTTTTTTGTTGTTTTTTCTTGACATTACTTGTATATATATGATAAATTAATAACAGGTAAAATAAATGTCATATAAGTCTAATAATTTTGACACAATAAACACCAAATGTCAACTGGTATAAAAAAGAACAAAATAGAACAGATATCCGAAAAAGACATTTTGACATCTCTGAAGAAAAAGAAAGTTCAAGCTTTTAACAATATTATAGATTCATCCAAGATTTCCTCACTAAGAAAAACAGTTTACCTATCCAATGGTGGTAAATATTACAAATACGCAGATTTCCTTTTGAAGTTTGTATACGATATTGGTTACGTTCCTATTCATCCAATTTTGACACTAAACTACTTTGTCAGCACAACCTCCCATGACAACAAGAAGGAAGAAGTTATCAAAGATTGCTTTTCCTTGATGAATAATTCTGATGAATTATGGGTTTTTGATGAGAACTTACCTACATACAATGCAGATGACAAAAATCCTAACAAAAAACATATTTCCAAATTTCCAGAAGGAGTACTAGTAGAAATACTATGGTGGCTAAGATACAAAAAGAACTCTCCAATAAGATTCTTTACTTGGGGTGACATCGGTATCCCTAAGTATTTACACGCCGATGAATGGCATCTAGCCCCTAATGGGGAAAAACTAGAAGAAAGGAAAAATGAAAAACCAGGAAGGTTTGCTATTATAGACTTAGGTTCTAGTACAATAAAACTTACAGTGTCTGAAATCGACGAATACAACCAAATCTCTGTTCTTCTTAAAAAATCAATAACTACAAATTTAGCTGAAGATTACTTTGAGACAAATACTATCAAAGATGATGCTAAAGAAAGAACTATACAAGGATTAAAAGATCTAAAAGATGAAGCTGTTGAGTATGGTGTTGTTGATTTTAAATTAATAGCTACAAAGGTAGTGAGGGATGCAAAGAACTCAGTGGATGTAATTAAAGAAATCAGACAAGAAACAAATCTAGATTTAGAAATTCTTTCCAAAGAGGATGAAACGAAATATGTTGTAAAAGCTGTTTTGGAAAGTTTCGATAACAAGGATCTTGATATGTTAATAATAAATGCAGGAGGAGGCTCTAGTCAGGTTTCCTTCAATATAGATAACAAAATAAATGAATATAGTCTACCTATAGGAATATCTGATTTGAACGAGAAATTTATACAAGAATATCCTATCAAAGATAGTAAATACAAAGAAATGAAGGAATTTATAAAAGAAACTTTAAACAAAGAGATTAAGGACATTCCTAAAATAAATACAATGGTATATACAGGGGGAGAACTAGACTATATGCTAATGACTGGTTTCCCATTAAAGGAGTTCGATGGTTCTATATCCCATCCTAAGAAAACATCTCTAAAGAGCTTCAAGGAATATGCAACCAAAATGAGGGAAATGGAACTAGAAGAGATACAAGCCTTTATGCCTAATAATCCTAATTGGATGAATGGTGCTATTGCTAGTAATACACTTTTGGAAACTCTTGCTGAGCTATTTAAAGTTATTACAATAATTCCTAGTAATAAGAACGTCAATGATGGAATACTATTAACAATGAAATAATAACTAAAGTGGGACGGAAGTCCCACTAGAGTGTAATCCTAAACTTCGCAAAAAGTGGATTTACTGTAACATTCTAACACCTCCATTGTTTGTTTTCAAGTTTAGTGTCTATATAAAGTTTTAGACCATATAACATGCTTGAACATAAAAAAGAAATTCGCTTTGCCCTAACTAATAGATGCAATTTTGATTGTGTATTTTGCCACAATGAGGGAATGTGTAAAAAAGAAACTTATCCCCAAAATCCAACACCAAAAGACTATGGTTTCATAACAGATGTTGCTTCCAGATGCTTTGATATTAAAAAATTTGTACTAACCGGAGGAGAACCATTAATTTTGAAAGATATAATTGATATAGCAAAAGAAATAAAGAAAAATGGAGGAGAACATATCACCCTCATAACAAACGGATCCCTATTATCTAAGAAGAAGAATATCCTAAAAGAAATTGATGAAATCCATATATCTCTAGGAACTTTAGACAAGGAAAAATATCAAAACAGGACAAACTCTGGTATTGATCCAAAACAAGTCAAAAAGACAATAGAAGAGATATCAAAAGATTTTAAAAACATAAAACTCAATGTAATAATGCTTGATTCTGAGAACAAAGATTGTGGAAATATACTAGAGTTAATTGATTTTGCAAAAAAATTAAATATCGAGCTATATTTAATAGAATATTTTCCAGAAGACAACACTTTTTATTTTTCATTTAGAAAAATAGAAAAACTAATATCATCCCTTGGATATATAAGATCAAGAGAGGAAGAAAACAAAGTTTTGTTTGTTAAAAAAAAATCTCCAAACATAAAAATCGTTTTTGTTCCATGTGCATTTGTGGATTCACCCTTAGTATCAGATCCAGAAAATTACTGTAAAGCAAATCAATCAATATACATACTACCTAATTTCTCAATACAACCATGTTTTCTAAATCAAAACAGTAAAATTTCAATTTATGACAGTATCAAAGAAAAAGACGAAGGAGAATTTATTAGACTTATCAAAATAGCTAGAGCACAAACTGGGTGTAACTGTCCATTAACTTTTTAATTAAAATTATATGTGGCCAACTAAAAATCAAAAAACAGCCCTAAAAAAATATATAGATTCTGATGGTGACTTTTCAATCTATGGAAGAGGAGGGATTTATCATGATTTAGAATCTCTAATTTGTAAAGAATATAATGTAAAAAACTGTTTGTTAACAAACACTGGAACTTCAGCTCTCTCCTCAGCATATTTTGCTTTAGGTATAGAACCAGGAGATGAAGTTATAGTACCTGTTTTCACCTTTATTGCAACTGTTACTCCACTATACAGACTTGATGCCGTTCCTGTCTTTGCAGATGCTGATCCAGATACAGGTCAAATTTCTCTAGAAAGTATAAAAGCATTAATATCAAAAAAAACAAAAGCCGTAGCTATTACCCATATGTGGGGAATTCCCTGTGAAGTTGAAAAAGTCAAAAAGATTTGCCAAGATAACAACCTATACTTAATAGAAGATGCTTCACATTCACACCTAACCAAATATAAAAACAAATATCTAGGAACATATGGAGACATTGGATGCTTTTCAGTTGGTGCAAGAAAGATAGTCTCAGGAGGTGAAGGCGGTTTTCTTATTACAAACAACAGAGAATTTTTCATAAGAGCTACACTGCTAGGACACTTTATAAAAAGAGCAAAAGAGGAATTAGTAATATCTTCTCCAGAGATTTTCTCAAAATACAAGGATCTTACTAGTGGATTTGGAGAAAATTATCGAATGCACCCATACGCAGCTGTCATGATAAAAGAATTCATTGAAAAAGATCTTCCATCAATCCTAGAAATAAGATATAAATGTCTTTCTCTACTAAACAATGAATTATCAAAAAATCCTCTTTTAATTACTCCTAAAATCACATACGGAACAATGTATGGATATAAACCGAAATTACTTCTAAGTGATGGAAAAATAGACGAATTAATTTTTAATTTTAAGGAAAATGGATTAAAATTGAAGAGGTTAGATACAACACCATTATATGACGATAAAGCACTCAGTAAAGGAAAGTTTTTGAAAAAATATCCTGGTGCAGATGAATATATGAAAGGACGTGTTTCAATACCAAACTATACATCTGAAGACGAGAAAGAATCTATCGAGATTACAAGAGCTTATATTAAATTATTCAAAAAATTATTAAAATGATAATAAAAAGAAAAAATATTGCCTGCCTGTTAATTACCCCACAAAAAGAATTTCTCCTAATACAAAGAAATTCTAAAGATGATTCTCTTCCTGGTTTCTGGGAACTTCCCTCAGGAGGTATAGATGAAGGTGAAAAACTAGAGAAATGTGTACAAAGGGAAACAATAGAAGAAACAGGTATAGATATATCCAAACATGATATTAAAGAGGTTGATTCAGAGAGATACCAATTCAAAAAAGAAAACGGAGATATTAAAGATGTTGTAGAAACTACTTTTGCTGTTAATATAGACAAGAAAATAGAAGTTAAACTCTCTGAAGAACACGTTGACTATCAGTGGATAAGTTTAAAACAACTTGATAACGTCTTTGATGACAAAGATGATCTTATATACAGGAGAATTCACAGAATATTCAAAAAGGAAAAACTAAATTAATTCCCCATAATCCTCAATTACTACATCTGCAAGATCATATACAAACTCATCATTCCAACCATCATTTAATATTCCTACTGTATATAAATCTGCCCCTTTTGCAGACATTAATCCAAAAAGAGAATCTTCAAAAGCCATACATTCTTCAATATCTAATTCTGTATAGTTAACTCCCTTAAGGAACATCTCTGGGTTAGGCTTACTCTTTTCAACTGCACCTCTGTCATATATCTTTTCAAAATATTCGACGATACCAAAGTGTCCCAAGATTTTTTAACATAATCATAACGAGAAGATGTAACAACAATTCTTCTTCTATTATTCTTAGAAAGATACTCTAAAAACTTCTCTATTCCTGGAATTAAAAAGACTTCCTTATCCAAATGTTCTTCCATCAAATCTCTTTTAACTGAATTAAATTCTTTCCCTAACTTTTCAATATCATAATCAGATATATCCAAACTATTTAAATAGATACTAATACCATCCTTTGATCCTCTTCCTGATATATATTTCACAAAATCATCTTTTGTAAAATCAACATCAAATTCTTTCTTTGACTAATTGCCTTGCTTGAAATAGTGCTTTATTCATTTATAATCCTTAATTAATTTAAAGGTGAGTCTACAGACATACAAAACTATACCAAACAGAGTAGGGGTTGTTTTGTTATTTTTTGGCCTGAAGTTTATTCCTTAATCCAAATAGCCATATAAATGCTAAATCTGCTCTTTCTTGCTGCTTAAAATTCAATTGCAACAGTTGAGCCGTTATATTCTCATTTAAATATTCTCTGTTTTCAATAATCTTCTTAATTAGAACAACATCTAGAACCCTCTTCATAGACTCTTCTCTCCATTTTGAGACCTGATTTGCTAATGTATTACTCAAGACATCAATATCTCTATTATCCATATCACCATTAATCAAAATCCCCAACGTATCATCTAACAAATTACTCATCATCTCTAGTGTGTCTTTTTCTACACATTCTATCAACTCTTCTATTTGATACTCTCTCGTCTCAAGAATGAGATGATTTAAGCAAGCACTTGAAATTTCAAAATGTTGGTCAGAGAAACTCTCAAGGGATAATTTCTCTGTTGTGTTGGTTGATTCCATAATATTGGTCTATCAACTATTTCACTATTATACATCTTTTAAATGAAATAATGTAAAATAAGTAATGTGCTGGCTCAGAACCATATTAAAAATAATCCATCTAAATACGACATTTCTCTCCTTTTCTCCTAGAAAATTGTTATAGTACAACACTACATTATATCATTTTAACAACCCCATAGTAAATCCATGTAAAAAAGCTAACATATCTGTTAACATAGTAATATGAAAATATATACTAACCATTCTCTCTTGAAATACAATACCTTTGGTACAGATACCAAAGCAAAATACTTTGTAAAAATAAAAAGTATTAAACAACTTAAAAAAATATTACAAACATACCCTAATGAAAAAATATTACTCCTAGGACAAGGAAGTAATACACTCTTTGTAGATGATTGGGATGGATTAGTCCTTAAAATTGATTTAAAAGGTAAAACCATTGTTAAGAAAGATAAGAAAAGTGTAGATATTAAAGTAGTAAGTGGGGAAAACTGGGACAAGCTTGTTAGATATACTGCTAAGAGAAATTGGTCTGGTATAGAGAACTTAGTAATGATTCCTGGAACTGTAGGAGCAGGTATTGCACAAAATATTGGGGCATACGGTCAAGAAGTAATAGACACATTAATATCTATAGAAGCTCTAGATACTAAAACTCTTAAATTAAGAACCTTTACTCCTCAGGAATGTGGTTTTAGATACAGAAATTCATTCTTTAAAAATGAATGGAAAGGCAAATACATAATTACATCTGCTACCCTTAAACTAAAAAAGTATGACAAGAACGAACAAGGAGCAAATAAATACCAAAGGTATTTAGAAAACAACAAATTGTATGAAGGTCTAAATGAAGAATTACAAACCTTTGCTACAAAACCTTACGGTATTAAAGATGTAATGAATGCTGTAATTAGACAAAGAGAAAAGAAACTCCCTAATATAAAAGAGTATGGTACATGTGGGTCCTTTTTTGAAAACCCAATAATTACAAAAGTAGAATATGAGAGAGTTAAAAAACAAATCCCCGACCTTGCAAGCTATTACGTTAAAGATAATCTTGTTAAAGTTCCTGCTGGGAAACTCTTAGATGAGCTAGGATGGAAGAATAGGGGGGAAATAAATGTAGGAGTTTACAAAAAACATGCCCTCTGTGTAGTTACAAATAAAAAAGCTACAGGTAAAGAAATTTACAAATTTATTAAAAATATGCAAAAAGATGTAAAAGAAAAATATGGTATAACATTAACACCAGAAGTTAATATTATTAAAAACTAATATGAAAAAACTACTATGTTTTGATTTAGACGATACCCTAATAGATGACAACTATAAATTTGAATTAACATTCTGTGAATGTATTAAAGCAATTATTAATTCCTTAGAGACAAGGACACCTCAAATAGATGACATACTTAAGAAAGCAAGAGATATAGAGAATGAGACATGGGATACTTGGCCTAAACAGAAGTTGTATACCTCTGAGAGAGTCGCTAATGCATGGGTTAAAGCATATGAATGGTATGCTAATGACATTGGACTTCCTGTAAGAGAACACACTAAGAATTTAATAGAGGCTTTAATTGTGTCCAACTATGATCCTCCTTATTTTGTAATTCCAGGCGTTATTGAAACAATTACATACCTTAAAGAGAAGGATTATAAAATGCACATTGTTACCTTAGGTCCCGAAACACAACAAAGAAGGAAGTTAACTGTTAGTAAATTAATTAAGTACTTTGATGAAGTACATTACGAAACACATGACAAATGTAAACCGCTTTCTAAATTAATAAAGGAACATGGAGTAGAGAACATGTGTATGATTGGCAATTCTATGAGGACAGATATTAATCCTGCTCTTAAATTGGGCATACATGGAATATATATACCTAGAGGTAACTGGCATAGGTTCCAACAAGACCCATTGAATGATATGTTTACAGAAATTGATGACATAAGAAAACTAACTAGTATATTCTAAAGTATAAAAAGGTTGCGGAAAAAATAAAACTAGTTAGGAAATTCTCTGACCTGTCTAAGTAAAAGCTTTCTAATATCTCTAGCCTTAGACACACTTAATTCAATAATAGATACTGCATCTACAAATATACTGCCATTGTATTTTTCATCCTCCTGAAGCTTGTTTACATGTACATCAAACTCATCCCTAATCTGAGCATATATTTCCTCCTCCTTAACCTTTATCTCTTGTAACTCCCTCTCTGAAACTCCCTGAATAGCAACTTCTAACATCTTAAATAATTCAATTACTCTATTATGTATATCTGTTAGCTTTTCAATATCTACATCTTTACTCTGTATTCCAAGATCATGCATCCTCTCAAAGACTTTAGAAAAATCATTCCCTAAATCTCCTATCTGTTCTATTGTGTTAGATACTTTTACCAAAGTAACTGTCTTTTGAGCTTCTTTCTCACTAAGCTTAAATTTAGAAAGAGCTACAATTGCCTCTGTAATTTCATCATCTAGGTAATCATTTAATGTCTCTAGCTTATGTATTTCCATTGAGGTTAATTTACTAGGATTGTAGAATGTAGAGACAGCCTTTTGATATATTTTAATTGTGTTTTCAATAGAATAGACTAACTCTTTTTTAATATCCTTTATTCTATTCTGAAGATTTCTCTCCCCATCCTTGTGGATATATTTCGTCCTAAAGAGAATCTCCTCCTCTTGCCCTGGTACTAATTTGATTATTAATTTCTCAAATGGTTTAAGTAACACTAAAAATAGTGCTGTATTAAACACATTGAAGAAAAGATGTGCTAGAGCTGTCTGTTGTGCTGGTCCATCTACCACGGACTGCATTAATGAAACAAATGGGGAAAGAAATATCATAAAGAGAAGTGTACCCAAGAGATTGAAGAGGAAATTTGCAACACCTGCTCTCTTGGCATACAAATTTAATCTAGAGGATGCTATTAGAGCGGTTATACTGGATCCTAAGTTAGCTCCCAAAACCATTGGGATTGCAACTTCAATTGGAATTATTCCTCCTAGGGCTAATATAACTACCATACCAGAGGTAATAGAACTAGAGTGTACTACCATAGTAAATAGTGCACTTACAAAATATGCAATTAGAGGATTAGATATATGTGAGAAGAAATTAATAACCTCTGAACTCTCTCGTAGGGGTTCTATACTAACTGAGAGAATATTAAGAGTAAAGAGAATTAATCCCAAAAAAAACAAAGGCTTACTTATGAGCCTAAATTTTTTACCTAAAAGACCTAGTATAAATCCCAATATTATTAATATTGAGGCTACAGTTGCAGAGTTAACAAGAGCAAGTTGAGCAGTAATAGTAGTTCCTACATTACTTCCAAATATTATTCCTAAACTATTACTAAAAGATATTATTCCTGTATTAACTAAAACAACCGCTATAACCGTAACTGCAGAACTAGATTGTGTAACTGCTGTAGCCACTGCTCCAACTACTGTACCTACATATTTATTCTTTACTAATTTTGAAATAATTTTTCTAAATTTCTCTGATGCTAAATCCTGCAATTCTTTACTAAGATTATCTATTGCATAAAGAAAAAGAATTAAAGCAGAAATAACTCCTAGTAAGACTTGTAAATATGTAGAATTTAGAAAATTCATAGTTCATTCAATTTACCATATTGAAATATATATTCCAACATTGTATGGTTTATATATGTTCAAAAACTTTAACAAAGTAATTTTGTATTTAACACTCTCAGACTCTTTTGTCTGGGGACCTTTCATTATAATTGCTAATCTAGCATCTGTATATCTTGCTCCAAGATTAGGAACAGATACTGTCCGTTTTATTGGTATTGGTACTGGTATATATTTCTTAACTAGAGCTCTCTTCCAGATGCCTATTGGCATGTTAACTGACAAGATTGAGAATGACAGAGATGAAATAATATTACTTTTCTTAGGAATAGTTTTAATGGGCATTCCTTTTTTGTTTTATCCCATGATAACAAAACCCTTTCAATACTATGTATTGCAATTTATCTTTGGAATAGGGGTGTCATTTAATCTTCCTAACTGGAGAAAGCTTTTCGCTCTTAATTTAGATAAAGACAAAGAGGGTTTTCAGTATGGTTTTTACGAAACAGTTATCAGTATATCTACGGCTATTTTCAGTGCATTAATTGGTTTTGTTGCAAACTTAGGAGATGCTTACTTTGACTGGGCAATGAGGGGAGTAGCAGTATTAATGATGCTAGCTGGAGTATGGGTTTTACTAATATTAAGAGTTGGGGACCGAAAAAGTGATAATGGCCACATAATTATTCCTGTTGAAAAAGTTGCTAAGTAATGTAAGATTAAAGAGAAAGCTATTTTAATTTTTAAACTGTCCAAACTATGGAAAAGAAAAATGTATTTGGTTTAGGGTTGCTTCTAGTTGCTTTAATAGTAATTGGAGGTAGTATTTTCTATCTTTACGTTCAAAGAGAAAAAGATACTCCGAAAGATGTTCCTAATGATACTCCTAGAGTAGAAGAACCTAAGTCATATGACGATCTAAGCCTAGAATATGATTATTTAGGAGACAATCTATGGAGTTATACTATAACGGGAACTTTACCTAATATTTGTTACGAGGTGGAAACAGAGGCTATCGTTATGGAAAACGATCCTGACCAGGTAACAGTAAACTCTAAAATTATACTTCCAGATCCTGAGATTGCTTGTGCACAAGTAATACAGGAGGTCTATAAAGAAGGGGAATTTGAGGCTAGCGAGGGTGCAGAAATTCTGTTTTCTATAGAAGAAGCAAACCACATCTTTCGTTAAATAGAGAGTCTTGAAAATAGAGATATTACTCTAATACTAGAAGAGAACCAAACCTTCTTTAAAACCACACACAAAGGTTGATATAAAAGCTTTTTCTTGATATAATTCGCGTAAGTTAAATCCTAGATTTTTGCTAGTTGGTCGCTATGCAGATTTCTTTTCAAAAGGATTGTAACAATGGCACTTTAAAAACTAGAAAAAGAAAAGAGGATTGTGATGAAAAAGGTAATTTCGGTAATAGGAATTTTAACAATGACTCTCGGTCTAGTAGGGATTCTTACAATAACTTCTACAGCCCCTGTAGTTGCTGTTAATGTCGTGAACTCAGCCTCCAATGTTTGCCCAGGTGGAGATGGATCTATTGACTTCGATGGGTGGATAAAAATTGAAGGCACAAGTCCCTCATACACAGCAGATGAAGGTTTTATTATTGTAGCAGTGTGTGTTAAGGGAGGGAATGAAAATAGTCCAAATAACTACAAACATACCTTTACGAGTGATGGCTGGTTCCAGATTAAGGGCGAAAATTGCGTAGAGGCAAGTGGTATTGGAACAAACTCCGCTAGTGCTACTAGAAATCCAGATATTACAGGATCTGTCTGTGCGAACATTTCGCATGGCAGTTTCAAGATTGGAGAAGAGCAGCCGACACAAGTTCCAACAGAGCCAACACAAGTTCCAACAGAGCCAACACAAGTTCCAACAGAGCCAACACAGGTTCCGACAGAACCAACACAGGTTCCGACAGAACCAACACAAGTTCCGACAGAACCGACACAGGTTCCGACAGAACCGACACAGGTTCCGACAGAACCAACACAAGTTCCGACAGAACCGACACAGGTTCCGACAGAACCGACACAGGTTCCGACAGAACCAACACAAGTTCCGACAGAACCGACACAGGTTCCAACTGAAGAAGAGGAAGAAGAATCAGTTTCTGTTGAAACTGACCCCGAGCTCGGTGCTTCAAACCTTCCCCTAATTTTAGGAGGTAGTATAGTCCTATTAGGGACAGGTTCCTTTTTTCTTCTCAAAAAGAAGAAATAGGCTAATCATCCTTTTCACCCTGCTAACTATTATGGTGACATCATGTCACTATCCAGTAGTATCGCAGGAAGAAACTATCTCTATTCCTACAGAGCAACAAATAGTAGACGAGGTAGTTTTAGAACCCACACCTTCCCCAACACCCTTCGTAGCAGTTATGGAGGTCAAGGAAGATGAGCCCGTAGAAGAAATCCTTGAAGAAACCGATGTTCAAGAAGAACCTAAAAAAGAAGTTATTTCTTTGCAAGGTTATTACGAGAATATCACTGTACAATCTGATTATCTTTTAGATTGGTATAGAGGCTTCTTTAAGGAACTGAATATCTTGGAATGTTCTGATTGCTCAACTGAGCAAATCATAGAACTTCTTAAATCTGAAAACGGGGAATGGGTTATCGTTCAAGACGGAAGAGTGCTTTACACTCATTCTGGTTGGCCGTTACTAACAGGCCCTAATTTCGGACAAATATTTAATATTATCCGGAAGGAAAACGAAAAAGGCCTGCAAAATACTTCGGTCTGCCTAAATAACGATGTATGTCTTCATATAAAAGACTACGTTGTAATTGGCAAAGACCAAGTAGGAGGAATCGTCCTTATGGATGAGATTTTTGATGTACAAGAGGAAGACCTTTTCCTTGTAACCTGTGCTCAAAACCCAATTCCAGGACTATTAACTCCAAAATTGATAATACAAATTAAAGTGCCATAGCTTTACAAGGAGGGGTCCATGCGACCAGCTTTACAGACCCCTCCTTAGCACCACCTACATTCAAAACAAATTTTCATAAATATGTATTTAAAATGATGATAGCAATATCCTTATTTTTTGTTACTAAAATTTTTAATATACACTTGACATTTCATTTCAAAGTAGTACCATATACCCATACCCTAGGTACAGGTACATGAATAATAAAAAC
>CAYGKF010000009.1:0-15496 GCA_964350615.1 uncultured Candidatus Saccharibacteria bacterium | reverse complement strand
AGACGGTATTAAATCTTATGTACAATTCTTAAACCTAGACAGTAAAACCATTGGGCAAGAACCGTTCTATACCAACAAGACAGATGATGATGTTGTTGTAGAGGTTGCTTTACAGTACACAGACTCCATGGATGAAGATATAAGGTGTTACACTAACAATATTGTTAATCCAGAGGGTGGTACACATCTAGCAGGTTTTAGAACTGCAATAACTAGTGCCCTTAATACTTATGCACAGGAAGAAGAAATGCTTAAAGGAGTTGATGGCAATCTTAGTGGAGATGATGCTAGAGAAGGACTAACTGCAATTGTTTCTGTTAAGGTAGCAGATCCTCAGTTTGAAGGACAAACAAAAATTAAGCTAAATAACCCAGAGGTAAGGGGTATTGTAGCAAGGGTGTTAAGAGATGAACTTTTAACATATTTCAAGGAGAATCCTAAAGAAGCAAAGGATATTATTGGAAAAGCTGTGCTTGCTAATAAAGCAAAGGCTGCTGCTAAAGCCGCAAGAGATGCTGTAATTAGAAAAAGTGCATTGGAGTCTACATCTTTACCTGGTAAATTGTCAGACTGCTCAAGTAATAATCCTGCGGAGAGTGAATTGTTCATTGTCGAGGGAGATTCTGCAGGTGGGTCATCGCGTCAAGGTAGGGATAGACATACTCAAGCTATTTTGCCTTTAAGAGGTAAGATTATGAATACTCAAAAATACAGAGTAGACAGAGTCCTCTCTAATAATGAGTTTAATGATGTAACAACAGCTCTAGGAGTTGGAATAGGCGACACTCTAGATATTTCTAAGTTGAGATACCACAAAGTTATAATAATGAGTGACGCTGACGTAGATGGATTGCATATTACAACTTTGGTCCTAACATTATTGTTTAGATTTTTCAGACCATTGATAGAGGAAGGATATGTATACGTAGCACAACCTCCTTTACATAAGGTAGAGATTGGAAAAAAGAAATATTACTTCATAAATGATGCTAAGAAGGATGCTTTTGTTAAAAAGGCAAAAGCTGCAGGTAAAGTTCCTGTGGAAAACAGGTTCAAAGGTTTAGGGGAAATGAATCCAGACCAATTGTGGGAGACTACTATGAATCCAGATACTAGGGTTCTTAAGAGAGTTAAAATAGAAGATGCAGAGGAAGCAGAAAAGGTATTTGAAATGTTAATGGGTAGTGAAGTTCCACCTAGAAGAAGGTTTATACAGATGTACGCAGCTAGTGCTAATTTAGATATTTAAATTATTTTTTAATTTATTAAAATGGGTTTTAGACAAGACTTAAAAATGCCTACAACAAGAGAACATGAATTACTTTTGGAAACAAAACTCCGAAAAAGACTCGGCACAAGTAGAGGGAAAATAATGTTTTTACTATCTGAAGAGGGAAATCATGAACTTTACCAGACATTAGCATCTCATATCAATAAATCTCCAGAAAGAAATAGTGTATATTTACAATTAATTAAAGAGGAAAACGAAAAAGAATATATAATTGCCAATCTTCTAAGTCCGTTTCCTGAAACAGAAGATAGTCTCGAACCCATAATCATAACTGCCTACAATAACCTTGAAGATTCTAATGTTGTCTCTGCTAGAACATATTGGAAGCTCTCAGAACTGTGTCTTGACCCAGAAGTTGAGAGGGAAGTTTTAAAAGCAGAATTAAAAGACGCTATATAGCAAAATATAAAAATAAACCATGGAAGAAGAAATAAAGAATACAACACAAGAAAACAACGAATTAGATGTAGATATTACATTTAAACCAGGGGAGACAGTCTCCAGATCCATAGTAGATGAGATGAAGTCTAACTATCTAGATTACTCTATGTCTGTTATAGTCTCTAGAGCACTACCTGAAGTAAAAGATGGTCTTAAACCTTCTCAAAGAAGAATTCTTGTTGCAATGAATGACCTTAATTTACATCCTACTGCACATCACAGAAAGTCAGCTAAAATAGCAGGAGACACTTCCGGTAACTACCACCCTCATGGTGAATCTGTAGTGTACCCAACGCTTGTAAAAATGGCACAAGATTTTTCTACAAGATACCCATTAGTAGATGGACAAGGTAACTTTGGTTCCATAGATGGAGACTCTCCAGCTGCTATGAGGTATACCGAGGCTAGAATGGCTAAGATTACACCTATGTTACTTAGTGACCTTAACAAGGGGACAGTAACATACATCTCCAACTATGATGGCACCAGACTTGAACCTACAGTATTACCTGCACTCTTTCCAAATGTCTTAGCTAATGGTAGTGATGGTATTGCCGTTGGTATGGCAACTAAAATACCTCCTCACAACTTAACAGAACTCATAGAGGGTTTACAGAAAATGATATCCCTAGGAAATGAGTGGGAAGGAACAGCCGTTTACAATGACCTTAGAAAAAAGAAGGAGAAAAAAGAAGAAATACCTTCTACCTTAAATTCCAAACCTTTAGATTATTTAGAAAACTACATAGCAAGAGACACCCTTGAATTAGATGACAAAGCAGAGATAGAAAACTTAAGAAAAGAGCTTAAAGAGAAAGAACAACCTCTGTATCCTGAATTTAAGTCAGAGATTACTCCTTCGGATCTATTGGGAATAATTCCCGGACCTGACTTCCCAACTGGAGGAACAATTTATGACCAAAAAGAGATACTGAATGCTTATGCTACTGGTAGAGGTAGAATTCTTCAAAGAGCTAAGGCTTCCATAGTCGAAGGCAAAAAGAGTAGATACAACATAATAGTGACAGAGATCCCTTACCAAGTTAACAAAGCTCATATGATTGAAAAGATTGCTGATTTGGTTAAGGATAAAAAGATTCAGGGAATTGCTGATATAAGGGATGAATCAAATAGAGAAGGAATGAGGTTAGTCATAATTCTTAAGAAAGATGCTCAACCTAAGGCAGTTCTAAACAAGCTCTACAAATATACTGAGATGCAAAAAGCTTTTAATGCCAATATGATTGCATTGGTAGATAAAGAACCTAAAACATTACCTCTTAAAAGATTCTTAGAGCTCTTCCTTTCCTTTAGATTGGTTGTAACCATAAGAAGGTATGAGTATGACCTAGCGGAAGCAAGATACAGGGGACATATCTTAGAGGGTCTTCTAAAGGCTTTAGATATGTTAGATGAGGTTATAGATACTATTAGAAAATCTAAATCTCAAGATAGTGCAAAAACAAACTTGATGGACAAATTTGGATTCACCGAAGTACAAGCTCAAGCAATCTTGGATATGCAACTAAGGAGGTTGGCTGCACTAGAAAGAATGAAGATAAAGAATGAACATAAGGAGATTAAGGCAAAGATCAAGGAATATAATGAAGTTTTAGAAAATCAAGATAGAATATTAGAGATTGTAAATACAGATTTGGATGAAATTAAAGAGAAGTATGGAGATGAGAGAAAAACTAAGGTTGTAAAAGGAAAAGTAGATGAGATATCAGAAGAGGATATGATTGCATCAGAGGATACCTTAGTCACAATTACTCACTCCGGTTATATTAAAAGGCTTGCTC
The DNA here is from genome assembly GCA_964350615.1 of uncultured Candidatus Saccharibacteria bacterium. Classification (GTDB taxonomy): domain Bacteria; phylum Patescibacteriota; class Dojkabacteria; order SC72; family SC72; genus UBA2177. The sequence goes on along the minus strand of CAYGKF010000009.1, from coordinate 11,962 downwards.
CTAGTACCTATAAGGCACAAAACAGAGGAGGTAAGGGTGTATCTGGTGGAGAAAACAAAGATGGAGACTTTGTAGAGCATGCATTTTTATGTAATACGCATGACGAATTACTTTTGTTTACTAATGAGGGTAAAGTGTTTAATTTGAGAATTTTTGAAATTCCTGAATTAGGTAGAACTGCAAGAGGTTTACCCTTAGTCAACTTAGTACAACTAGGTCCTGATGAAATTGTAACTTCTGTTTTAACAAGAAGTCCAAAGGGTGAGATATCTAAGGAAAAGGAGAAGGGAAGGGACTACAAGTACTTCCTCATGGTTACAGAACAAGGAACTGTTAAGAAAACAGAGTTAGACAAATTCTCCAAGATTAGGACTAATGGACTAACTGCTATTAAGCTAGAAGAGGATGACCAGCTTATTTGGGTTAAACCTACAACAGGTACTGATAAGGTAATACTTGTTACTAAGGATGGGAAATCTATACACTTTAAAGAGACAGATGTTAGACCTATGGGTAGGAATACTAAGGGTGTTAAGGGTATTAGTTTCAAGAGAGATACTGACAAGGTTATTGGTATGGGTATAGTAGAGAGTGACAAACAGAGATTGCTTACATTGTCTGAGTTTGGTTACGGAAAGATGTCTTTACTGGAAGAGTATGGAACACAAAAGAGGGGTGGAAGTGGAATATTTACATTTAGAATAACTAAAAAGACTGGAGATGTAGCATCTGCGAGATTATTGACCGAAGAGGAGGAAGAGATTGTAGTTATATCAGAGAAATCCAAAGTCATTAGAGCAGATCTTAAAGCAGTACCGGTACAAGGAAGACACACATCAGGTGTTAAAGTTATGAATATTAACGGAGGAGACAGAGTAGCTACTGTGGCATTACTCTAAGCCCGCTAACTTATAGTCATTCTAATCTTTCAATCTTTAATTCTTCAAAATACTTCTGTCCAGATATTTTTACAATATCCCTATTTAACTGGTCATATGTCATATCAATAGGTAGAGACTTTTTACTAATTTGTTCATTTACTTCCTTAAGATCCTTCGTTAGATTCTCATTCACATACCTAATATACAATCCCATTATTTCATTAATTATTTCAATATTTTTCTTTGTTAAGTTCATTTTGGTATTCCTAATAATTTAGTTAATACATTGTAATACATTGGATGATATACTTCCTGACCTAGATAAGCGTAAAGAAAGCTTGTAAGAATATTACTATTGAAATAGAGATATATATTGTAATATATAGGTATGGATAAAATATTAACTAGTATCTTTGCATTTATACTTTCTGCAAATACTTACACAGTTGTATATACAGAAACCAATATAGATGATGAGAAGGGTAGTAGTGCTGTAATCTCTTCAGAGATACAACAAGAAATAACGCTAGAGAAATTAAATCCTGTTAGGGGTCCCGTTACTACAACCTCAAGTACTGCATGGTGGACATATCCTAGTAGCATTAAAGAAACAACAAGGAATGGAGATGATCTGTTAGTTTTAGTAAATAAGGAATACAAACTTCCTAGTACATATGCTCCTTCTGATTTAATTAGTATTTGTCCAACTGTAAGTAATATTAGGTGTGTAAATAATGTAAATTTCCTTACTAGAAACATAATAATAGAGAATTTAAGAGCATTAGCAAATGCTGCAAGAAATAATGGTATTGACTTAAGTATTAGATCTGCGTATAGGTCATACAATACCCAAGTTACTACATATAACCATTGGTTGAGTGTAAATGGAGGTAATGTTGCAACTACAGATAAAATTTCTGCTAGACCTGGGCATAGTCAACATCAATTGGGAACAACCATAGATTTTAGTACTTCAGAAATAAATGATGGATTAGGAGGAACATTTGCAGGTACTCAAGCTAGTAAATGGTTGGCAGATAATGCATATAAGTATGGTTTTGTAATAGGATATCCCGCAGGGTATGAGGGTGTCACAGGATATAATTATGAGGCTTGGCATTACAGATATATAGGTAGGGAATATGCACAGGATATGGTTAATAGTGGTATGATATTAGAGTTATATTTAAGGAGTAAGAATTAAAATATAAATAGGAGTTGACAAGAGAGTTGACAAAGTACAACGAGGAAGTTGACAAGAGGGTTTTTGGTTTATATAATAGTCAAATCATGACAATAGAAAAAAAGATAATTAAATATGCAAGAAAAGCAGATCCCTTTAGAGTGCAGGATTTAGTAAAACATTTTGAGAATGAATATACTAGACAATATCTTAGTCAGAAGGTAGGAGAATTGGTTGAGGCTGGAGAGCTTTTATCCTCAGGAATTGGAACACGTATACGATATACTCATAAAAGTAAAAGAAACCTCTTTACCAAAGAGTTTGAAAAAACCTATGAAAACAAGAATCTATCTGAAGAAAAGATAATGGAGCAGATACGTCAAGAAGCCTTATTCAAAGACAATCTCGACGAGAATATCCAAAGCATACTGGAATATGCTCTTTCAGAAATGATAAATAATGCAATAGAACACTCAAGGTCTAAGAGTGTTAAAGTAAGAGTTTTAAGAGATGATAAAACCATTAGTTTCTTTGTCGTAGACTACGGTATCGGAGTCTTTAAAAATGTAATGGAGAAATTGAAACTTAAATCGGAGTATGACGCAATAAATGAGATACTAAAAGGAAAGACTACCACTCAACCTAAAGCACATTCTGGAGAAGGGATATTTTTTACATCAAAGATAGCTGATAAATTCCATATTAATAGTAGAGGATTTAAACTAATAATAGATAATGATATTAATGATGTTTTTGTTAATACTACTAAGAAATCTTTTTTAGGGTCAGAAGTTTACTTTGAAATTAAAACAAACTCTAAAAAACATCTTTCTGACATTTTTAAAGAGTATCAATCTAATCCAGATACTTACGCTTTTGATAAAACAAAAATTACCGTAAAATTATACACTTTAGGTACAATATATATGTCACGTTCTCAGGCACGAAGGATATTATCTAATTTAGATAAATTTAATCATATAATCCTTGATTTTAAGGATGTACCAACTATTGGACAAGCTTTTGCAGATGAGATATTTAGGGTATACAAAAATAATAGGCCCGAAGTAAAGATAGAGGCTATTAATACAAATGAGAATATAGATTTTATGATTGGGAGGGTGGAGTAAACACATAAGAAGAGCGTATGCACAGAATATGGTTAATAGTGGTATGATATTAAAGTTATATTTAAGAAGTAAGAATTAAAGAATGGAGAAGAAGAAACTTTTAAAAACCCTCTCAAAAATATATCTAGCCGTAGGTGTATTACTAATCTTCTTTGCCTTTTCAGTACTAGCAATCTCCTTCTATCCTCAGATATGGTACTCAGTAGATAAAGGCGCTACTGAGACAGAGTTTACTACAATAGAAAAGCAGTTAACTATTCTAGAAGATATAGAAAAAAATGAGATTGTAAAAGAAGAAACTGAAATTAATTTGCCCACAATAGATATATCGCTTCCAACAGAAAATTATCTTAGAATAGGTTCCATAGGTGTAGATTCGGAGATCTCTCAAGAGGCTGATTCTAAGACAGGTTTAGACGAAGGAATATGGTTGGTTCCTAATTTTGGGACTCCTGAATACAATGATCTTCCAATAATTGTAGCTGCTCATAGGTTTGGATATGTTTACTGGAGTAATGACTTTAGAGAAAAGAGTACTTTTTACAACCTTCCCAAACTAAAAGTAGGGGATAGAGTTCAAATAATTTGGGGTCAGAGAAGTTATGAATACGAGGTATACAAAGCAGAGGATAATACTCAGATAACAGATTATGAAGCAGATCTCATTCTTTACACTTGTAGAATGTATAATTCCCCAACTAGGGTCTTTAGATACCTAAAGAGGGTAAATTAAAGAATCCTTGAACCATTTTTGATATAATTAGGTATGGACAGATATGTTAATAAGATAAGAAAAGAAGCAGAAAAAGATAATTCCCTTTTTTGGGATATCCCCAAAAAGAAAATCCCAACATTAAGCACTACAGCTTTAATAGAGCGAATTTTAAACTATGGAGACATGGACAAATTTAGAAAGATTACTAAAGACAAGGACTCTTTTAAAAAATTTTACTCTGAAATAAAACAAAGTGATAGAAACAATCTTTCCCCTCTTATTATTAACTACGTTGATCTCTATTTAGAAAAAAATGCACAAAGAAGTATTAAATAAAAAACAGCTTTCTTTACTAGATGTCGTCAAGCATTTCTCAGATAAGGACTTCTATTTAGCAGGAGGAACTGCATTGGCTCTTCAGATAGATCATAGAGAATCCAGAGATTTTGATATCTTTAGTTATAATAAATTTGAAAATCAAGATATCTATAAAGACCTTTTAGACCTAGATCTTAATAAAAAGGATTTTAAAGTAGTAATAGATAAACTAGATGAGTACACACTTTTTATTAAAGATGTTAAATTTACATTTCTCAGATATCCCTTCCATATTGAAGATATTATCCAGGAAGAAGGAATATCTTTAGCGGATACTTTAAACATAGGTGCGATGAAAGCGTATGCGTTAGGGAGAAGAAGTAAATGGAAAGATTATGTTGATTTATATATTCTCCTCCAGACAATTAGCTTAGATACTTTAATCTCGAAAGCAAATACAATTTTCGATGATGTTTTTTCAGAGAAGATGTTTAGACAACAGCTTTGTTATTTTAAAGACGTTGACTTTTCTGAAGAGGTTATATGGAGAATAGATAAACCACCTAAGAACGAAAAAATCGTTGATTTTCTAAAGAATATTGCGGTAAAAGAGTAAAAACGTCTCATTAATACTCCTACATAAAGATATTGTATAAAAAAGAACTATAGGGTATAATGTACCTGTAATTAAATTGCTCGTTACAAATATCATGAATAACAAGATATACAAATTCTTCTTGTTAGCTATCCTTGCTTTCGCAATACTAAACATCTTTAGTTCTCCAGTATTAGCTGATGGGAACCCTTATACTCCTCACATACCTGAGGATACTGGTTTAGCAGATGCTGTATTGTTTAATATAGCAGCTGTTTCAGCTTATGTTTCTGGTATAGGATTTATAGGTGTATCTAGATTCTTAAGCAACACAATAGCTTAACTTGAAGATAGGGTGAGAGGGGAGGTTTGTTCTTCCCCTCGCTAACCTATAGTATTGACCTACAAGTTAGAGCCATGATATAATGTACTAGGATTGTAAGTAAAGAACCTGCTCTTTAAAATACAAATCCACAAGGTTTCCCCCATAATAAAAGACGCATTCATAGAGATATGTTTATATATCTTTTTAATGTCTCTTTTATTTTTATAAAAGGACAACGTTCTTTAAAATAACTTGTATTATGTGATTATTTATTTAATCCATCTATATACAAGTAGTGGTGAATAATAGGGTAATATCTCCTTAGATATCCCATACATCGCACTAAGGTTCTAACATAATGTTAGGGGTTTGGTGCGGTGTAAGGGGAGTAAGTTTTTCCCAAAATTAAAACAAACTCAAAATTATTAAGGAGATTAAAATGTATAAAAATCAACGGATCGTCACAACGATTGCAATTATTGCAATCGCCGTATTGTGCCTCGCAAGCATTGTTGCTACAGCTTTTGTGGTCAACAATTTCTTCGGAGTATCCAAAGTTGTTGCCGAGGAACCCGAGGTTGAAAAACCAGCTGAAAGAGTAATCGTCATCCCTGCTTCGAGAGAAGCTTGTGGATATGACTACGAAGTCATGCCAAGGGGTCAAAATGAATACGGTATCCCAAATGCAGACTTTGGAGTTGATTACTCCGGCCTAATTGAAGGCCCAGCAATAGTCCAATTGGACTCACTTGCAGCAGTTTCAGTATTTCCTGCAGAAGTTTTTGAAGTCCCAGTAGGGGCGACAACCTGGAAATACACTGGCGACATTGGTTGTTTAGTATCCCAATATGGGGATTTCCCTGGGAAAACCATCTATCGTATAGATGAAATCTCAGAATACAACTCACCAGAAGCTGACGTTCCCTACATCTCGGACTTCTCCTGTGAAAATCTTGCTACATGCGAGATTGTAATTGTCCCCGAGGGACATTTCACAATAGGGATAACCGAAGATTGCACCGACCAATTACTCTTCTCCGAAGGAGAAGACATCCAGTACGATAATTTGGTCGAGATTCACACATACAAGGGAGAGCCCAAAGATATGGATTCTTTCATATCCAAACAGCTTCAATATATAACCCCTTGTAAGTAACACCCTAACACCGCAAATAGGTGCTCTTCCTCTTTCTCTCATTTGAGAGTTTAAAAAAGAAAGAAGAGCATCTAGTACCACCATTGATTATTTAAGATAACATTCCGTTATCTTTTTTTTTCTTTAAAATACCTATATATTATATATATGAAAACATTCTACCTTAAACTATTAACCATAATAACTGTATTAATCGGTATATACCTATCCCTTAATTATTACTACACACATACGCAATATAAAAACTTTCAGATTATTAATGAAAGACAAGCAGTAATTGTACAACTACCCAATGCAGAATACATTGAAATAACATCAAAAAATGATCATATTACTGACTACGAAGACCTTTTTGAAAAGCCATTCAGTGTGAATACTAAAATACAAAAGAACAGCAACTTAGAGAACTCCATAGTTAAAACAGATACATACAGAGAGTATGTTGAAAATGGAGAAGAGAATAAGAGAGAAATTACCATAACTCCTACAAGTAAAAACAACTTGAATATTGATATAGATATACAAACCGCATACATGTACGTAAAAGGATTGAAATATAATATCCAGTTAGACTATTCCAACAGAACAGACTTTAAAGAAGAGAACGGGTATATATACTTTGAAGACAAGGGCTGTAGGGTAGAGATCTATGATGAGAAGTTAGATTATGATATTTTCGAAAACAACCAAACTATTATATTAAGTAGAGAGTATGACCCAGAGGTAGAGTATAAAATTAAATTAATAATTGATTGTGAAAAACAGTAATGTTTGATGCTATATCGCTTACAGTAAATATAGGGGTCATAGGATATCTAATATATTCTCTATTCTCTGGAGGACTACCTTCCTTGGGAACCAACTACATTTTCATTGGACACTCAATCTTTACCATACTTACACTTCCTAACTTACTTTCTAAAGTTATCTTTAAATCCAGACTGTTTGGGACAACCTCTGCACTCCTTTTTACTTATTATCCCATCCTGTTTCTTCTTCAAGTAGGTGTAGCGAATATAACGGGACTCTCATTAAATGAAATTTTACCATTCGGGGTAATCTTTAACCTAATTCTCTGGAACGCACTCTTTTTGCTTTTTATAATCGGAGATAACAAGCAAGGAAACGAGTCTGAGGTAACATTAAAAGAAGTTGCTAGTGCTCTCTCACCCTCCATTATATTTGTAATCTTTGTATTTGTTTTCATTAGACAGAAAGACTCTGTTGTTGCATTAGACTATCTCCAACATCTAACTGTCCCTAACAAGATCTTTCATAACGGCATACTTTGTATCCTTCCAGGACAATGCTCTAATCTGTTCTTACAGCACGGTTACACTACTTTCTACCACATAATCCTTGGAAATATGACAACCTTCCTAGGTATTGATCCTGTTAAGTCCTTCTACGTCCTAGACATTATCTTCCCACTGGTAGCAAGTATTCCCATATACATGATCTTTAAGAAAGTAACCAGAAGTACTCTTTGGTCTCAGTTAGGAGTACTCCTGACCCTTCTAACTTTCGTAATGGGAGGATACGACTTCATTTTCTTTATTCCCCAAACCTTTGCTCTCTACCTCTTTCTTTTAACATTTAAAGAAACTAAGCTCTCAACAGTTCAACTAATTCTCATCTCAATTTTACTCTTTTCAACACACTTCATAATTGGAACCATGTTCGTAGGGTATCTTTGGTTTAAATATTTAGTAATACAAAAATTAAAAAACAAAAAAGAGAAGAATGTGTTTCTGCTCTTAATGGGGCTTTCTGTAATATTTTTCCTTCTTGCAAATATTGCGGGATTTAGTGTAGAAAAATTAATACAACAAGAGGCTATAGAAGTAATTGGAAGCACAACTAATGCATACTACCCAAACAGTCTTTCCATCTATCTTCAAAACTTAGGAGCAGGATGGTTACTTGTTGCAATAGCATACATTGGAACACTATTGTACAAAAGAAAAGACGAGAAAATGCTTTCCCTTTTCGCCTTTATTGCATTCGGTATGATGTTTTACTTCTTAGCTCCTACATATGCAAATAAGTTTGCTATCGGACTTAGCTTCTTTGCTACTTTAATCGTAATTAAATATCTGTGGAGTTTAGGTTTTAAACCGATACTAAAGCTTCTGTTATTTGGATGTTTAATCCTAATTTGGGGGTTTAATTACTATGTACAGTACAACAAATACTTAAACTTCTACACACAGGAAGATGGAACTGTCTCTGCCATTGTAAAAGAGGATGAGGCAATAATTGAATACATTGAAAATAACAGCTTACAAAACAGCTTCATAATCTCAGACCCATATACACAAATAGTAATAGCCTCGTTAGGGAACGTAGATACTGCAAATGCTCAATACATGCAACTTGAAACAAGGAACAATCTTTTAAACTACCTCGAGAATTCAAGTCCTAAAAATTACGAAGAACTCTTAACCTCTCCTGGAATACCTGGAGGAAGTGAGATTAACATCCTGTATACCTCCAGACTTGAAAGAACTATACAGCTAAATGACTACGCATGGTTGTACAATATTTATTCTCTACCTATGAATAATTCTTACACGATAACGATATTAAACAAAGATCTCTTAGAGTACCAAAAAAGACAAGAGAAAGAATTAGTATATATTTCGGACAACTTCATACTGTTTAAATGACACTACCTAAGAAAAACAAAAAAGAATATGATCTAATCTCAATATCTCACTACTTTCCTCCTAGGGTAGGGGGGCTTGAAAATATGGCATATACTCTCCTAAATGAACTCTCTCAGAAAGGAATTAATTGCTTAGCACTCTTTGGTTCAGATGAAGAATATGAAAAAGAAGATGATGGGTTTAGAAAGATTAGTTTTAACCCTGTAAGCATTTTTGACAATACCTACCCAATATTTGGTCTAGAATTTTTCTTTAAGACTTTTAAAATCATAAAAGAAAACCCAAACGCAAAGATTTTAATACACAGTAGACATTTAACTAGTAGTTTACTGACACACTTTGTCTGTGGGATACTCTCCAGACCCTACACAGTTGTAGAACACAATGCTGGGAGAGTGTACATGAAAAGTAAATTGGCAACTAATATTATTAATTGGCTAGACCAACACATATTTGGGTATGTTCTCTCAGGTGCACAAGATGTAATAGCGGTATCAAAGATTGGAAAGAGGTGGATCTCAAGAAACTTTAATGTCGAGAATGAGAGAATAAAGGTTATACAAAATGCATATGACCTAGACAATATAGAAAAAGAAAATCTAAACCAGAAAGAAAATATTGTAGTATGGGCCAGTAAGTGGATTCAGGTTAAGAACCCACAATTAGTTTTGAAAGCGTACTTACAACTCGCACAAAAACACCCTGATTGGCTCTTCATGATAATAGGGGAAGGCAGTGCCCTAAAGTACAGAAGGGGAGATCTCCCTAAAAATGTAAGAATTATTGAAGAATTTCTTAAACATAAAGATTTCATTTCTCTCCTTGAAAAATCTAAAATTTACATCAACTCCTCATTTAGTGAAGGTCTAGCAATTGCAAATTTAGAGGCTATAGCAATGGGAAATATCCCAGTTTTCTCCAACGCCCCAAGTAATAAGGAAGTTGCAAAGAGGGTAGGGGCACAAGATTTTGTTTTCAAGAGAAATAATATTAAAGATTTGGTTGAAAAAATTGAAACTGCTATTTTAAAGTCACAAGAAAAAGATCTTGTGGAGAAAATGATAGAAAAGAACAAGGAACATTTTTCTAAAGAGAAAATGATCGAAAACTACTATGAAATGCTACTGCCTGAGCATTATGAGAATAAAAACCTTAAAAAGATTTCTATCGTTGTTCCTGTGTACAACGAAGAAAAAACTGTATCTAAGATAGTCAAAAAATTAGCAAAACTTAAATTCCCAAAGAATATTAAAAAAGAAATAGTTATTGTCAATGACGCTTCTACTGACAAGAGTTTACAATTCATTAATAGCACAATAAAACAGAAATATACTAACACAGAATTTATGGTGTTGGAAAACATGAAAAACAAAGGAAAGTCCCAAACAGTCAAAAAGGGAATTCTTAACTCCACGGGAGATCTGGTAGTTGTACAGGATGCAGATTTAGAATATGACCCTAAGGATTTAGTTAAATTTGTTAATATTTTTCTCTCTAACCCACACTTGGATGTAGTCTATGGAAACAGGTTTAACAAAAAGAATGACTTTAATAATTTAGTTCACAGTTTGGGTAACAAGCTTGTAACCTTAATTTCTAATCTTTTTACAGGACCAAAAGGCTTTGCCCCAAAGGATATGGAAACCTGTTACAAGATGGTCAGAGGAGATATTATGAGGGCTATTTTTAAGTATTTAGAGTCTACTTCTAATTTTGGTTTAGAACCAGAATTAACAGCAAAACTAGCACGTTACAGAAAATTTAATGGTAACAAATTAAACTTCAAGGTTATTGACATCTATTACAAACCTAGAAAGATATCTGAGGGTAAAAAGATGAGGTGGTTTAAGCATGGTTTTGAAGCGTTATTAGAAATATTTTATTTTAATACCAATTCTTTTGTTGTTGAGGAAAGACATAAAGAAAAGGTCGTTAAAAGGAAATTTTAAAATACCTTTCTTGACTTTAAAGTACCCGTAATGTTTAATGATTAGTAGATAAATTAATCTGCCTTTTATTATGGATCAATATCAAAACCCAAATTTCGAAGTTGGAAATTCTTCTCAAGTTCCAAATATAAACCCAGGTCTACCTCAGAGTTTTGAGAATTCTTCCACACCAACTGAAAGTGTAGGAGAGCTACCTGTAACTTCTGAACAAGAGGTAAATACAGAGAAAGAAGGAGGAAAAGAGTACCTAAGACTTTTGAATTTAATAACAGACGTTGAAGATACATTAGGGAAATTAAAAGAGGGTATAAACACCCTTAAAGATAAGGAAGTGAACATGGATAATGAAGAGCTAAGCACAGACGAAGATCCCCGTGTAGTTGTGCAAAAACTTACCCAAGAGATATCTAATGAAGAAACTGTTCCAAATTTAGAACAGGTATTCGATAGCTATAAACAACAACTAAATCTGAATCCTTATGCTCCTTTACCAAAAGAACTTTCTCCTGTTGGAGAATTTGGACTTCCCAATCCTGACGTTACTGATCTCTCAAAAACTGGTACAGCTGAAGAAGCAGACCCTAGGGTAGAAATTAATCCACAAACACAACAAAAAGAAATCGTCTTTCCTACGACACATTATTCCTTTGATTACGAATCTTTTGTAAAAGCCTTACAAGAAGGTATGCAACCACCAAATGAAGGGGTATACTTTAAATTTGGAGACGAAGGAAAGAAACAAATTTTTAGACTAAATCATTTCCAATTTGACAAGATTAATAATGCAATACTAAGAGAAAAGGAAAGCGAAAACCAAGCACAACAACCAGTAACACCTCCAACACAATCTTATGAGCAGCCAACAACTTCTCCTTTACAACAGGCACGTCCACAACCACCAACTAGAGAACCTGAAGGATTCCCACAAACACAAACACCTCAGCAACTTGGGGTTTAAATTAACGTTGTTCACAAAAACTTACTTAAGAGGATGATTCTTCCTAACAGTTTCTTCTGCAAACTTCTCACTAGCATGTACAT
>CAYGKF010000008.1:0-17181 GCA_964350615.1 uncultured Candidatus Saccharibacteria bacterium | reverse complement strand
TTAAAGAAGGTTTAGAGGAAATAAACAAAGGTAAGAGATTAGGACTAAGAATGTTGGCTCTAAGAGCAGGTATAGAACCAAAGGAAGTACAGTCATATCATCTGGGATATGTCTTGGGTCCAAGAATTAATGCTTCTGGAAGAATAGCTTCTCCCATGGAAGCCGTACGGTTACTAGTTAGTAATGATGAAAATCAATGTAAAGAGATAGCAAATCTTTTAGAAACAACCAATTTCGAAAGACAAAAAATGACCACTGAGATATTTGAGCAAGCAAGAGAAGAGGTTAAAGAGAGTGAGGACAATTTACTCTTTGTAATAGGTAAGGATTGGCACGAAGGAATAATTGGTTTAGTCGCGGGTAAATTACAACAACTGTATTACAGACCTGTTGTAGTTGCTACTAAAAGTGAAGGAGCCATTAAAGGCTCTGCTAGGAGTATTAAAGGTTTTAATATTACTAATGCCTTCGATAAATTCAAAGAGCAGTTAGAGAGATATGGTGGTCATGAATTAGCAGCAGGTTTTAGTACTACCGAAGAAAAGATAGAAACATTTAAAGAGAGTTTAGTGGAGTATGCGAATAAGGAAATTACTAAGGAACAACTACAGCCTAATTTGAATATAGAGATACTTTTAGGAAGTGAGGATATTACTAAAAATTTAGTAAACGAATTAAAAAAATTAGAACCTTTAGGGTTTGGTAATCCCAAGCCTATGGTTTGTTTAAAGGAGCTTTTAATTAAAAGTAAACAGGTTATTGGGAGGGATGGTAATCATCTTAAATTATTTGTAGGAAATAAAAACACAGAACCTCTCACACTTTTACTCTTTGGTTGTGATGATGACGTGGAAATATTAAAAGAAGGAGATAGTATAGATGTAGTGGGTTATCCTGACATAAATGTGTGGAATGGGAGAGAAAGTATGCAATTTAATGTAAAGGAATGGAGGGGGTCAGGTCTTTAAATGTAGGTTTTAGGTTTTCGCAATTAACTTTCCTAATCTGTTTGGAGTATTTGGTAAATAAGTTGTTTCTAGAACACTTGTGTAATCTAGCATCTTCATCAAAAGTCTCTCAGTACCTATTGCAAAGCCACCATGTGGGGGGCAACCATATTTAAAGTATTCAAAATATTCTTCCAAAGTATCTAATTCTATACCTTTTTCTTTAGCACTTTCTTTTAAGTTCTCTATTCTGTGTTCTCTTTGTGCTCCCGTTGTTATTTCTACACCATTCCAGAAGAGGTCATATCCTAAAGCAAATTCAGGATTATTAGGGTCCTTCATATGGTAAAAAGCTCTACTTTCATGAGGGTATTCAGTAACAAAAACAAATTCACAACCTGTTTCGTCTTTAATTATTCGAGAGAGTTCTCTTTCTTCTTCCGGAGAAAAGTCTCCATCACTTTTACTGTGTATTTTTTCTTTTGCTAATTTTTCTTTTGCCTCTTTAACCGTTATATATTCAAAATCTCCTTGGGGGATAATGATGTCTATTCCAAAAACTTCTTTAATTTTTTCTCCATACTTTTCTTTAATATTCAATAACATCGATTTGATCATTTCTTGTTCAAATACACAAAGCTCTTTGTATGAGTCAATATATGCGATTTCTACATCAAAACTGGTATATTCTGTTAGATGTCTTGTGGTAAAAGATTTTTCAGCTCTAAATATAGGACCCACATTAAAGACTCTTTCTAAGTCTGCTGCTATGGCCATCTGTTTATGAAACTGTGGAGATTGAGCGAGGTATGCTTTTTTGTCAAAATATTTAACTTCAAAAACACTTGCACCTGATTCACTTGCTGCACTAATTATTCTTGGGGCTTGTATTTCTTTAAAATCTTTTTCGAGACAGAACTCTCTAAGCTTATTTGTCATTAAAGTGGCTATAGACATCATTAAGTTGTTCTTTGTAGATCTTAGATCTATCCATCTGTAATCTAACCTAATATCCAGAGCAGACATGTTGTCGTTGTGTTCACCCTCTATGACTATTGGTAGGGGAGCTTTAGAAAGAGAGTCAATATCTAAAGATGTTATTTCAATTTCATAACCCGGTTCTACTTGTTTAGCCTCTTTTACTTTTCCAGTTATATCCACAATGGATTCTAAAGTTAGAGATTTAATCTTGTTAAATAATTCCTGATTATTCTCTGCTAAGACAACTGTTTGTATTTTACCCGTTCTATCTCTTATTATTAGAAAAACAATCTTCCCCTGATCTCTTATTGTATCAACCCTACCTCTAATTCTAACTTCTTTTCCAATGTAATCTCTTAGTTGTGCAATTAAGGTTCTTTCCATTCTCTGCCTTTTTGATAAATGTAAATTAAATTAAGCGTATTATATATTATTAAATATTTCTTTAACAGTTTTTTTAGAAGAAGCCCTTTTCTTCTACAATTTCCGGTTCTGGCAATATTACCTCATCTTGTACAATATCGTAATTTATAGCAGGATAAAAAAAGTCAAAAAGACCTTTGGTGTCATTGTCAAATATAGCTTCCCCAGATATTACATAAACTGGTTGTAGAAACTCTAACTCTTCTTTGTCTTCATAGTAAACTACAAAAACATCAAATACTAGAAATTTTTTAACTCTTTTGGGAGAGTATTCGACTACGTCATCACCATCTATTTCAAAAAGGTACACCAAACTACCTTCTCCAGATTGCACTTTTTCAATGGCAATTTGAGGAGAAAGAAGCTCGTATGTACCACAGGCTTCTACCTGTATTGGCCAGTAGGTATATTCTATTTGGTAAATACCTTTGAGAGTAGTGTTTCTTTGATTTTTATCCTCTGCACCTACATATACTGAAATATTACTTCTTTGGGTTTGTGGAAACGAGACCAAGGTATTAAAAGTATATACTTCAATTCTTTCATCATTAACGATAGGTGTTTCTACTACAGGAGGTTCTGGAAATTTTCTATTAAGTGTTTGTACCATACTTCCTGCACCTACAATATTTGAAGGTATTGTTATCATAGATTTACTTCTAACAAAATCGACTCTAATTAAATCTGCTTCCGCAGCTGCAGAGGCTTTACTAAATGAACCATCTGGATTAACTCTTATGTAAGTAGTTCGGTGATTACCCTTCGAATAATCCTCAGAGTAAATGCCAAGTGATCTTAAAGTATTAGCTGCAATGGACCTAGCTTCTTGTTCAGAAGGTAAAGTCCCTTCTCTTGAAATTTCCCTTATCTTAGAAGCATCTGTCCTTAAAGTGAAATTTAGATTCTTTGCTAACACCTCTAAAGTTCTTGCTGTTTCTCTATTCACCCAGACATAGCTCTCTGTGCCTCTTCTAATTACAGTATCAGGATCAAAGCCTAATTTGTTTGCTAAAACTTTTGCGTCAGCTTGGGAAGTAACAGATTGAACAGGATTGTCAAACCTGTAAACATTAATAATTTCAGGCAAGGAATCTATCTTTCCCGTATCAGTATCGATTTGAAACACCATTTCAGAACCCTCTGCTAAATCTAGAGAAGGAATTTCTAATCTATGTGCAAGGAATTCGTCCTTAGTCTTAGTACAGGCATAATTAGCCGTAAGATATTGAGGGGGCATTATTCCTTCTCTTCGTAAGGTTAACATTAAAACAATTACTGTAAACACAACAAATGCGCCTAATGCAATAACACCAAACCTTTTTGTCCAGAATGCGGCCTCAGTTAAAGTCATGATATAATCTTAGCAGTAGTTAAATATTGTATCAACCATAATATTACCAGTATTACTATGAGAACAAAAGCGCAAAATATTCAGTTAGCACAAAAGCTTTTTCCTAATGTAATTGGAACTCCTGAGGACATACTAAAGAAATATCCAAAAAGAGAAGTTAAAGGTATGGTGTTAAGGTTTGCTCCAAGCCCTACAGGATTTATGCACATAGGGAATGTATTTACTGGTTTAACATGTACAAAACTAGCAAAACAAACAGAGGGTGTGTCAATATTAAGAATAGAAGATACTGACAAAGAAAGAGAGGTGGAAAATGGAGTTTCCCAAATAGTTAAAGGCCTTAAGGGTTTTGGCATAGAGTTTGACGAAGGTATGTTGGACGAGGAGGATGAAAGGGGGGAGTATGGTCCATATATTCAAAGTAAAAGGTTAGAGATATACAAAGTCTTTGCTAAAGACTTAGTCTCAAAAGGTTACGCATACCCATGTTTTCTTAAAGAGGAGGAACTAGAAGAAACTAGAGAAAAACAAAAAGAATTAAATATTAGAACGGGATGTTACGGTGAATGGGCTAAGTTCAGAGACGCTACTTTGCAAGAAATAGAGGAGATGTTAGATAGGGGAGAGGAATTTGTAATTAGATTATATTCTACAGGTAATGGTGAAAAAACCTTTGATTTTAAAGACCTAGTAAAAGGAGGGGTTACATTAAGAGAAAATGATATGGACGCAGTATTACTTAAATCTGATGGTTATCCTACGTACCATTTTGCACATCCAATAGATGACACATTAATGAGAATAACTCATGTTATTAGGGGTGATGAATGGTTTTCATCTTTACCTTTACATGTAGAACTTTTTGACAAATTAGATTTATCTCTTTTACCTTATGCCCATCTTTCTCCCCTTATGAAATCAGAGAATGGTAAGAAGAGAAAATTAAGTAAAAGAAAAGATCCTGAATTTGCAGTGTCTTACTATATTGAAAAAGGATATCCTAAGAAAGGAATCATTGAATACCTTCTTAATATTGCAAATTCTAACTTCTATGACTGGAGAGTACAAAATCTGGAGAAGGATTTAGAAGAATTTGAACTAAAGATTGAAAAGTTTAATAGTTCAGGTGCACTCTTTGATATAGAGAAATTAGACAATACTTGCAAGAACTACATAGCTACTCTTACAGCCCAAGAAGTTTATGACAAAGCTTTAATGTGGGCTAAAAGTTTTGACGAGGAAATATACTCTTTAATGGAAAAGAACAAGGAGTACTGTACTAATATTTTTAATATTGAAAGAACAGGAGATAAAATTAGGAAAGATTTAGTTAAATTTGAGGATATTAGAGACCAGCTAACTATCTTTTTTGAAGAGTTGTCAGAACAGGAAGAAATAGAGGATGTATCTGAAAAAGTAGAGCAAGAGAAACAGGTTGAAATACTAAATAAATATTTAGAAGTCTTTGATGTAGGTGATAATCAAGAAGAATGGTTTGAGAAGATAAAGTATATTTCAAAGGAATTTGGTTTTGAAAAGGTAGGTGATGTGGCTATGGTATTAAGAATTGCAGTAACACATAGAACTAGGACACCTGATCTTTATCAAATAATTAATGTTTTGGGAGAAGAAAAAGTGAGGGAAAGGATTCAGAAATACATTGATATAATGGTATAATATGCATATTGCCGGATCGTCTAATGGTAGGACGGCGGTCTCTGAAACCGTTAATCCTAGTTCGAATCTAGGTCCGGCAACCATATGAAAAGTAATAAAGATTTAATAAACAGTTTAGAAGGTAGTGGAGTTTTAAAAAGCAAACATATTAGAAAAGCTTTTTTAAACATAGATCGCAAAGATTTTGTCACGGATGAATACAAAGATCTTGCATACATGGATACTGCCTTACCCATAGGTTATGGCCAAACCATATCTCAACCATATACAGTTGCTTTTATGTTGGAGCTTCTAGAACTTAAAAGAGGACAAAAGGTTTTAGATATTGGGACTGGTAGTGGATGGAGTACAGCATTACTTTCAAACATTGTAGGAAGTACAGGTTGGATTCAGGGAGTAGAAATAGTGGAAGAACTGATTGAGGTTGGAAGGGGAAATATTAAAAAATACGGTATTAATAACGCACAAATTTCAAAAACCAAGGGGAATATAGGTATTCCTGGAGAAGTTTTTGACAGGATTTTAGTTTCTGCCAGTGCAGAGAAATTTCCAGAAGAATTATTAAAGCAATTAAAGGATGATGGTATAATAGTTATACCTATTAGAGATTCTATATTTAAATTTAAGAAAGACTTAAACAAAGAAATATTGAAAGAAGAGTACTATGGATTTTCTTTTGTTGAGTTAAAATAATATGGATACAATAAAAATGGAAGGAGATTATAAAGATACAAATTTAGAGGATAATGTTACAAAAGATGCTTGGTTTGCTTGTGGGTTAGAACCAAATAGAAAAAACAAAATAGTTGATGAAATAATAGAGAAAAATCCTCTTAAATCCCTTTTTGATGAGAGAAATGATCCCAGCCTTGAACAAATGTCAGGTTATGTAAAAAAAGCAAAGGAAAGTATAGATTCTATGTTGGAAGTATTACCTACCTGTGGTGAGTTATCAGAAAAGAAGGAACTTGTAATGCTATTTAGAACTACATCAAAGATAGTAGGTGCTGGAGAGGAGTCTCCTTTTAATGAACTAAGTCTTATAGTCGGTCCTAAAGGAGTTTTTCTAATAAGAAATTTAGGGAAATACGGCAAAAGAATCTTTGAGGGAAGTATAGATGTTTCTCGTCCAAGTGAAGGGGGAGTATCCAAAAATCTAATAAGTATAGATTCCGACGTTAGAAAGTTGATAGAAAGCTTTGAGCAAAATCCCTCTGTTGAAAATAAAGGTAAACTCCTAGAAGCTTATGAGAAAATAAGCTCTGTTGTATCTAGAACATCTAACTCTTAGTAGTCTCTATTGTCCTCTCAAAGCCATCTAACTTCTTCTTTATACTCTCAATCCCTCTTTCCCAAATATCTTTTTTAGTAATATCAATACCCATTCCTTTAAACAAATCTTTAGGAGATTTTGTACTTCCAGATTTTAAAAATTGTTTGACTAACTCTACATTCTTTTTATCTTCTTTTACCAAACTCTGAAGCCCCTTGGAAATTAACAATCCGCTAGCATATGAATAAACATAAAAAAACATTCTAAGATGACTCCAATATATCCAACCACTCTTCATCCCTTCATCTTTTTTAACAGAATCTCCTAAATAGGAGGACATATGTTTAATAAATAATTCAGAAATATATTCTTTACTTAAATATCCCTTTTTACGAAAATCTTTATGTAATTCTTTTTCGAAATTGTAAAACGCCACCTGTCTAAATATAGAAGATATATCTGAATTAAGCTTTTGAGCTAAAATAGTAAATAGAAGTTCTTCATTTGCTTCTTTCAATATCTCCTCTAACACAAAGTCCTCAAAAAAAGTACTAGCAACCTCTGCTAAGGATGTAGGATAGCCACAATTAAGAGAGTTTTGTATCTTTGACATTTCAGAATGAATTCCATGGCCACTCTCATGGGCAATAGTCAAAACATCGTTTAGTTTACTTTTATGATTTAAAAGTATGAAAGTAGGTAAGGTATTCCCAGAAGAAGTACAAAAAGCTCCTCCAGATTTCTTTACTTTGGGAAATACATCATACTGCCCATTATTTGTAAACTTTTTGATGGTGTCAGCAAAAAGAGGGTCAATATTTTTAAAAGTGTTGCTAACCAGTTCTATAGAGTCTTTATAGGAATAATCCGAATCGATTTCCCCTAAAGGTACATTTCTTTCATGGTAACCTAGAGTTTTTTGCCCAAGAAGATCCGTTTTTAATTTGTAATACTTTTTTGAAACCTCAAAATTATTTGTTACTACTTCTAATAATGTATCTACAACTTCAGAATCAATGTCATCAGAAATATGACGACCCAAATCGGGTCTGGAAAGCCCTCTATACTCGTCATTAATCTTCTTGCTTTCCAATATTGAATTAAGCTCAAATTCTGCTATCTCTGAATATCTTTCATTTACTTTATTAAACTCTTTAGCAGCATAGTCCCTAACCTTTTTGTTTTTTGAATCTAAATACTTAAAAACTTCGTTGTAAGAAATTTTTTTATTATTTCCTTTCTCATCCATTATTTTCAGTTCCTGCTTGCTAAGTAGCTCTTCAAGCATATTAGCCCAATTTGAAAAAGAAGGCTTGCTTGTAAGGCTAAAAACATTCTCTTCCTTCTCGCTTAGTAAGTATTTTGAAGAAAGAAATAGCTGTTCTAGGTGGTGTTTGTATTCTTTTAAGTATGGGGAGTTTGTAAATGTCTTGTACTTCTTGGAATCTATTTTAGATATTTTAAGTTCAAAGAACTGTACATCGTTAGAAAGCTTTACTGCTATGTCACGCACTTTATTTAGTTTACCCTTGATTTCAATATCTGATTGGTTAAGTGCATGTTTCAAACCTAGGTAATACATTGGTTTGTCACAGAAAGCGTTTTGTCGATGTAAGTTTTCATAATCATCAAGGGCTTCTTTTAAAACTTTCGGTTCTTTAAAGTATTTCTCATGGGTCTTCCATTTTTTACAAAAAGAAGAAACTAGCTTTTTACTTCTCTCTATGTCGTCTTCTATTTTAGGATCTTGTGGTGATTTATACAGTAAGTCTAAATTCCATTTGGTTTTCATATTGTCATTATACATAAATAAAAGGTTCTAGGCTTGGATTGTAAATATGCTGAAATAGGGTGGTTAATCAATGAAAAAGGCCGTTATAGGTCTCTAAGGCAAAGCCTTATGATTATGTTATAATAACCAGAATGGATGTAAAGAACCTCAAAGAGGTAAACCCAAAACAAGATTTTGTACAGATGGAAAAGGAACTTCTCAAGAAGTGGGAGGAGAATGGTGTCGTACAAGAGTACTTGGAAAAGAACAAGGATTCTAAAGAACGCTTCTCTTTCATAGATGGGCCAATTACTGCCAACAATCCAATGGGTGTACATCATGCGTGGGGTCGAACGTACAAGGATACGATACAAAGATACAAAAACCTAAAGGGTTTTGAACAAAGATTCCAAAACGGTTTTGACTGCCAAGGACTTTGGGTAGAGGTTCAGGTTGAAAAGGAGTTAGGTTTTAACAGCAAGAAGGATATTTTAGATTACGGTATGGATAACTTCA
Source organism: uncultured Candidatus Saccharibacteria bacterium (assembly GCA_964350615.1). GTDB lineage: Bacteria > Patescibacteriota > Dojkabacteria > SC72 > SC72 > UBA2177. Next base: position 8,242 of record CAYGKF010000008.1, on the reverse strand, counting down.
CTAACCAGTGTGTCGCAAGGGTAAATAAGTATGCGGAGATTCAAACGGAGCAGTCCAAGAGGTTAGGGATGTTTATGGATTGGGAAAATAATTATTACACGATGTCTGAGACAAATAATTTGTACATATGGAATTTTTTAAAGAAATGTCATGAGAAGGGATTAATATATAAGAGTAAGTCTTCTACAACATGGTGTCCAAGGTGTGAGACAGGGCTTTCTCAGCATGAGCAAGCGGATGCATATCAGGACATTGAGGATACCGCGGTATATGTATTCTTTAAATTGAAGGGTGAGGCAAAGAGTGGGCAAGTGAGCGAGGAATATGTTTTGGCATGGACTACTACTCCATGGACTCTTTCTGCAAATGTTCTTTTAGCAGTGAACTCAAAGTTAGATTATGTTAAAACTCAAATAGATGACAAGAGTGTTTATTTAGGACGGGATGCCGCAGAGAGGTTAGGTCTGGAGAATTTAAAAGATATTAAAATAGAAGAATTAATTGGAAGAGAGTATGAATCCCTAATGGATATTCCCGCTCAAGAGGGAGTTAAACATCATATTGTGGAATGGGGGTTAGTTGACTCAAATAGTGGTTCAGGAGTTGTACATATTGCTCCTGGTTGTGGTCAAGAGGACTTTGAATTGGGTCAGGAACTCGGTGTCCCTTCTCTTTCTCCTCTAGACACATCTGGTCATTTTGTAGAGGGTTATGGATTTCTTACAGGAAAATATGCTCATGAGGTTGCAGATTTAGTGATAGAGCATTTAGAGGAGAAGGGATTACTTTTCAAAACAGAGGTGTATGAACATAGTTATCCTCATTGCTGGAGGTGTAAAACAAAGTGTTTATTTAGATTAGAAGATAACTGGTTTATTAATATTGATAAAATAAGGGGTGATCTTAAAAAAGAGGCTTTGAAAGCAAAATGGATGCCTGAGTTTGTTGGAAAGAGGATGCAGGATTGGTTGGACAATATGGATGACTGGATGATTAGTAGGAAAAGATTTTACGGTTTGGCTCTCCCTTTTTATGAGTGTACTAAATGTAATACATTGCATGTTGTAGAGAGTAAGGAAGAACTAAAGGAGTTAGCAGTAAAACCTGAGTTGGTTGATAAACTCCCTAGTGTACACAGGCCATGGATAGATGAAATAAAAATCAAATGTCCTAAATGTGGTCAAGAAGTTGAAAGGGTTGTAGATGTAGGTGATTGTTGGTTAGATGCAGGGGTTGTTCCATTCTCAACCCTTAAATATTTGGAGGATAGAAAATATTGGGAGAAATGGTATCCTGCTGAGTTTGTAGTAGAGATGATAGAGCAGGTAAGGCTTTGGTTTTACTCAATGCTTGTATTTGGTGTCATATTTGAAGATCAAATACCTTATGAAAGAGTTTTGGGATTTGCAGAAGTAAGAGATGAGAATAATAAAAGAATGAGTAAGACAGCACATAACTATATTCCCTTAGATGAAGCAGCTGATAAGGTAGGAACAGATTTAATAAGGTGGAACTTTTTAACATCCTCTGTTGGTGCAAATATACGTTTTGGTTTTAAAATATTAGATGATGTTCGAAGGAGATTTTACATACCTTTTTGGAATACATATAACTACTTTGTCACATATGCAAAATTACATAATTGGGACTACTCAGAATATGATGTAAACAAAGTTGAGAATGTAATGGATAGATGGATAGTAGCTAAAACAAAGAAGTTAGTGAAAGATGTGGCTTTGTATATGGATGAGTATGACATGGCTAGTTCATCAAGAGAAATAGAGGATTTCATTAAAGATCTCTCACAGTGGTACATTAGAAGATCTAGGGATAGATTTAAGGAGGGAGATTCTAATGCAATAGGAACTCTTCACTATGTTCTTTTGACAATCTCTAAGATTGTTGCTCCATATATTCCGTTTGTAGCTGATGAAATATATTCAAATATTGCAATTAATTTGGAAATACCTGGGAGTAAGACCTCAGTACACCTTGAGGATTATCCCGAGGTTAAAGGAAAGGAAATAGATCAAGCTCTTGTAGATCAAATGAAAACAGTTAGGGAAATATGTTCCAATGGTTTGAAAGCTAGAGAAATGTCTAAACTAAGCTTAAGACAACCATTAAGTAAAGCGTATATAGGTTTTAAGGAGGAGTATGTACAGGAAATTGTAAGAGAGGAGCTTAACCTAAAAGAGGTAGAATATTCTAAGGAATCCGTACAGGACAAGGGTATTGTAACTGTAGGGGAACAGGACCTTTATGTTTCTTTAGATACCAACATGACAGAAGATCTAGAAAAAGAGGGAGTAGTTAATGACTTCCTAAGGAAGTACAGGAATTTTCGAAAGAAGAATGGATTTAGAATGGGTGATGTAATAGAAATTGTTATATCTGTGGAGGGTGTTAATAGTAAGGTATTAGAAAAGTTTATAGAAGAGAACAAAGAAGAGATGGCAGTTAAGACGATAGAGTTTGTTAATGAAATGCAGGATCCTGAAGGTGATTTTGAAGTTGCAAAAACAAAAATCCTAATAAAAGGTAAAAAGGAATCCTAAGTCGAACTTAGTCGTAAACCCTTACTATTACAATGACTATAGAGATTTTTCAATACAAATTTAATACACTATAAGCTTCTCCAAATAGTTGACAGAATTTCAAATTGATGTTACATTCTAAATGTACTTTAACAGTCTCGAGTTTTTAACTCATGCTATGCGAGGTGTTGTAGGTTATTAGAACCTTCCTTCATTTCTACTTCCTTCGGGTTGTAGGGCATCCCTTTTCTGCTTGCAGGATTGCGATGTTTTGATGTTCCGGTGTAGGTCCGGCTCCTTGCTTGTGCAGGATGTTGTTGGTTATTAGAACCTTCCTTCTTCTTACTTCCTTCGGGTTGTAAGACACTGCTTTTTTGCTTGCATTAATGTAGTGTTTGATGTTCCGGTGTAAGTCCGGCATCCTGTTTATGTAGGGCGTTGTAGGTTATTAGAACCTTCCTTCTTCTCATTTCCTTCGGGATTTGGGGCATCTCTTTCTATTTATAGTTTGCGGTGTTTGATGTTCCGGTGTAAGTCCGGCGTCCTGCTTTTTTGTTTCTTAATTGGTGAAATTTATTCTTCTACTTCTTCTATATCTATTCCTGTCGTGTTTGTGAATCTTTCTGAGGCTGTTTTAAGTGTAACACCTCCAGAGACTGCTAACTCTCCAACTATGTTTCTTATGGCACCCTCTAATTGTTTTTCTATGGTTATTGGTATTAATCTTCCTTCCTTCTTTCTTTTCTTTTTAACATAATTACAATATTGAATAATCTGTATAGAAGCACCTAACTCAGAACTTTCTTCTAAATCCTTGAATACCTTAATCATCATATTGAAATCCTTAACCTTAGGATTAATCTCTGGGGTTTTCTTTAATATCTTAATTCCCTCCTCAATCTTTTTGGTGGGAAGAATTTTTCTGATACCTAAATTCTCAACATTATCTACAGGAGTAGATATACTTAAGGGATTAGTTACTAATTCAAACTCAAAATATTTCTTCTTTTCTCCATTAAACTCTATCTGCTTTTCTCTTTTAATGACACCAGCTCCGTGTGAAGGGTAAAAAACTTTTGATCCAACTTTAAACTTCATAAATCGCCTTCTTTTAATGTTAATTCTCTATTATATCATGAAAATGATATAATTTTTATATGAACATACTAGTAATTGGAGGAGGTACGGGCTCAACCGTAGTCCTAGAAGGAATAAAGAAGTATAAAGAACTGAAATTAAAAGTCATAGTTGCAATGATGGATGATGGTGGAAGCAATGCTGTGGTACGAGATGAATTTGGACTATTACCTCTTAGTGATGTTAGAAAATCAATAATTGCCCTTGCAGATACTCAGAGTAATGAAGTTCTAAGAGAACTTTTTACATACAGATTTCATGAATCAGAAAGTATGAAAGGACATACATTGGGTAACCTCCTTATGATTGCAATGACAGATATTATGGGGTCAGAAATTGGAGCAATTGAAATGTTTAAGAATATGTTTAGTGTAAGAGGGGATATCATTCCAGTTACTTTAGATGATGTTAGACTTGTAGCAGAGTATGACGATGGTAGTAAGGTAGTAGGGGAACATCGTATTGACGATCCTGAAGTTCATAAGAATATAACGAAATTTTACTTAGACTCTCCTGCAAAAGCTCTAGATTCTGCCTTAGAAGCCATAAAAACAGCTGACTTTATAGTATTGGGTCCTGGCGATTTATACACAACTTTGATCCCTAATCTTTTAGCAGAGGGTATTTCTCAAGAAATTAAAAAAAGTAAAGCTAAAACAGTTTTCATCTCTAACCTAATGAGCAAAATTGGTCAAACCAGGAATAAAACACAAAGTGATATTGTAAATATCCTTGAAAAGTATTTAGGAAAGAAAACAGATTATGTTTTAATAAACAGTGGTAAATTACCCCAAGAAGCATACCAAAGATATATTAAAGATGGAGAACATATAATTGAAGACGATCTACACGATGGAGATGGTAGGGTAATACTTAGAAAAGACCTCATAGGGTCTGAGCCTATCAAGAAACAGAAAGGAGATAAACTTAAGAGAAGTTTTATTAGGCATGATAGCAAAAAATTAGGAAAACAACTCTATACGATATTTAATAGTGAAAAAAATGGACTATTTAGAATAATTAATTCACTTCTTAGCTATTACAAGGATTAACTTTTCAATAGGTTCTTCTAATTTATTACCATCCTGAGAGTACTCTAACTTAAAACCATTTCCCTTCAATATCTTTAAAAGATTATAAATGTTTTGACCCTTAGAAGGATGGTACTCAATAATCATATTTCTAATGTTTTTAAAACAATCACTCTTCTCTAACTCTTTTAATATTTCTACCTCAACACCCTCTACATCTAGCTTTATTAAGTCAACTGTTTTTTTAATATAATTACTTAATGGTTCAGTTTTAACTTCTATAACTCTGCTTTTTTGTTTTCCATTCCAAGCATCCTTTCTAAAGCTAGCAGTGGAGAAGGCACCACATCCTGAACTATCAATGTGTAAATTCCTTTTTGAAGAATTTTTTCCAAGAGCAATATTTAAAGCAGTTACATTTGAAAGATTATTGTAAAAAATATTTTCCTCTAACAAAGGAAAAATATTTGGATTAGGTTCAAAACAGATTATATTAGAATCTGGATATTGTGACTTAAAATACAAAACAGAAAGACCTATGTGTGAACCAACATCCAGGATATTTATAATATTTTCCTTTTTATTCTCAAGGTTTATGGAATATATTTCGTTTTGAAAGATTTCCTCCTTGAGAGTATATAACTCAGGCTTATTAAAATAGGTAACTTTGTATTTACCAATATTGGCTATCTTAGGAATCATTATGAAAGTATATCAGAAAGAGAAATATGCTTAATATCATAACTAATTTCCTATCTGATTCATTACGAAGTTTACGTTTTGAGCCCATTTAATAGCATTTGGCGGACAGTAGTAGGGAGCAATTAACTGTGGTGTAGTTAAACCTCTAGAGTAATATCTAGAAATACCAGCGGATACAGTCCATATTCCTTCAGTCCAATTTTCAAAAGGCTTTTTACCCCAACCCCATGCATTGTGAGGTCTAAAGTTATGTTTTCCACCACCAGACTCAATAACTGAGATAGCGGCTATGATTCTGTAGTCAATGTTGTAGTGATCAGCAGCTTTTACGAACTCCTCAGCATAAGCTGCTAAGGGAGCGTGTCTTCCTGCAAGATAATTCCTAACATTTTCTACTTTTTGTGCATCAGGGACATACGTAGGAGTACTATTTATAACAACTTCTTTTACAATCATATTCTCCTCTATCTCTACGCTTGTAGAAATGGAAAGATTTCCTATACCAGTAGTCTCATTAGCTTCAACATAGTTGACTGGTACATGATTTGACAAATTGTTTAACATAACTGCCCCAAACAGTATTCCTGTTATAACGGCAAGTGTCTTATTTCCTTTTATGAGCAGGTTTTTCATAGTATTATTTTAAAAATATTAGATAATACCAGCTATATTATACCACAAACCACCCTATAGTATCTATCCTTATGTAATTACTCCCCATGTATGATTTTATGCTAATATATCTATGTTATGAGTAAAAACATATACATGAGAGAACCGCAAAGACCAAAGAGATCAATTAGTATAGGTAAACTCTTTTTTCTCTCTTTTGTAATATCTTTCTTCCTTCTTTTTTTAACCCTTTGGATAACAGAAGGCTCTGACTTTACGAATGCTCTCAGATATGTTTTTGGTCCTAAAAATTTTGTTACCTATGACACATACACACTCTCTTTTGATGATAGTATTCCACAGGAGTATGTAGAGAAAGTTACAGAGAGTTTAGAAGAATTAGAATATAACGGGAAAAAGAGATTTGAGATTAGAGAAAGAAACGCAGACATACAGCTTTCAAGAGAGAAACAAGAAGATGCTGAGGAAATTTTTAGTAAACAACTTATTCCCATAGGGCATATGTATTCGCTAGTTAATAATATTAGTAAGGAAACACTTAAGGATTACAATCTCTTTATTTTAGATTCAACATACAGGGAATTTTTAAAACAAGATTATGATGTAGAAGTGTCAATATTGAATTCCTATGACGATTTAGTAACAAAATTAGGTGAGGATGACAAGAATATTGGGATGATAGAGTTTAGTGACCTAGACTTTAGAGTAAAGATTTTAGAAGTAGACAATAACTACTACCTTGAGGACCAAGGTGCTTCTGTACCTATTAATTTCTATGCACAGTTAAAGGACAAGGTAGATGACTTTGTAATAGGAGTTCTTTCCAGAAATACAGGACTGGGTAATGGATCATGGAAGGAAGACAGGTTATTAAAGATTAATATGGGAGGTGTTGTTGCAATTACAAGGGGTTTAGCACTTAAGATGGATAGTATTGGAGATTTTGAATATCCTGCAAGGGAGATAGGTGATTTTCTTGCAGATGCAAACCTTACTCATGTATCAAATGAGGTTTCTTTTGTGCCAGGCTGTAAATCATATTCAGGAATTAGTTTTTGTTCAAAACCTGAGTATATTAAAGTACTAGAGAAATCTGGAGTAAATATTGTTGAATTAACAGGTAATCATAATAATGATTTTGGTGCCCAATACAGTACTGAGTCCATAGAACTGTATAAGAGTTTAGGTATGAGGTATTTTGGTGGAGGATTGAATAAGGATGACGCTAGTGAAATTTTGTACGAAGAAGTAAATGGTTCAACAGTAGCGTTTGTAGGGTACAACTACTATGACACGATATATCCCAGTACAGCTTTAGCAGCGGAAAACAGATCGGGAGCAAATTCCTATTCAGAGGAGAAAATGAAAAATGATGTGAGAAATGCAAGAGAGAAGGCTGATGTTGTTATTGTGACATTCCAATTTCAAGAGTGTTGGAGTTATCCTCCTACGGATGTTGTTTATCCTGTGTGTTACAAGCCTCTTTCAAATCCTGACCAAAGAGGCGTTTTTAGAATGGCTGTAGATTTTGGTGCAGATATTGTAATAGGGAGTCAGGCTCATCAACCTCAAACTTATGAATTATATGAGGATGGTGTAATCTTTTATGGTCTTGGTAATCTCTTTTTTGACCAAAACATATGGATAGGTACAAGACAGGGTTTAATTCTTTCCCATTATGTTTATGAAGGTAAACTTATTCAGTCAAGGATAACGCCAATATATATGGGTAAGGATGACTTAATGCCTAGGTTGGCTACACAGGATCAGGCAGAACAGTTAATGGAGTTGTTAAGGGATGCTAGAGAGTAAGGCTCTCAAATGTATTTAGAATTCTCATTATTTTGTTGTATTTTGTTTTATGTATTCTGATGAAATAGGAAACAGAACCATTATTTTTACAAAATAGTGTTTCGGGTTTTTCGTTTTTCTTTTTTAAAATAGACAATTCAAATTTTTCCAGAAATTTATTGTCAAGGATTCTTTTATTATGACGTACAACATGTTTTAGATAATTTTGATAATCCTTCTTAGTAGGATTACCTAAAAAATTCTCTGCGTAAGTCTTTCCAATTTCTGCATTATGGATAGGAAGAAGTATGGGCATTTTATTTTCATAACTGAGCTTTCTAGCATATTCATGAGCTCTTATTGTTACATCAAAGAATTTTTCAGATTTTCCTTCTTTGAGTATAAAATCTC
>CAYGKF010000007.1:0-18197 GCA_964350615.1 uncultured Candidatus Saccharibacteria bacterium | reverse complement strand
TGAGTAAGTCTCTTGCCATGTAAAATCCACAACATGTATGCAACCGACACAAAAGGTTGTCAAACTTTCTCTTACCTAGTATAATCCAACTGTTTAAATAATATCTCATATATCTTTGTTCCAATCCTGGACATAGTCCAACAAAGATATTAATAAAAGGAAAGGAAATAAAAAAATGACAGAAGTCAAAAAAAAGGTCTCAGAGAAGACAGAGACTAAGAACAAAAGTTTTCAAGTACCAGAAATAATAGATCTTCTTAAAGTAGGGGTCCATTTTGGACACAAGAAAAGTACTTGGCATCCTAAAATGGAAGAATATATCTACGAGGTAAGGAACGGAATTCACATAATTGACCTTGTTAAAACAAGAGAAATATTGAAAGAAGTTCTAGCTAAACTAGACAAGTTTTCCAAGAATGGTAATGTCCTCATAGTGGGAACAAAAGGACAAGCTGCTTCTGTGGTACAAAATACAGCAGAGGAAAATGGAATGTTTTACATTAACCGAAGGTGGATGGGAGGTCTTTTTACGAACTTTAATACTATTAAAAAGAGTGTTCACGAATTAATTAAGATGGAAGAACAACTAGCTAGTGGTTTAGAAGGTTATGTTAAAAAGGAAAGACTTCTATTAGAAAGAGATATCGACAGACTAAATAGAATATACAAGGGAATTAAGTTTATGGAAAAGATTCCAGAAGTGGTTATTGTAATAGATAGCCAGATGGAAAATAATGCTATTAAGGAAGCACAAAAGATGGGTGTACCTATAATTGCACTCATAGATACAAACTGTAATCCCGACCTCATAGATTACCCAATTCCTGCAAATGACGACTCAATAAAGAGTATTTCTCTCTTTGTTAAACTTTTTGGAGATGTAGTTGGTAAGTCAAAGAAATCTCTTTCAGTTATATCATTAAGAAGAGATCATGAAGCTAAATTAGAAAGAAGAAAGAGAGAGTATGAGGAAGAGAAGGCTAGGAGAGAAAAGATGGAGGAGGAGGAAAGAGAAAGGATGAAAGCACTAAGAGAAGGAAAGGTTAGTGTAAAAGAAGTAGGTTCTGTTGTAAGGGTTGTTAAAAAAGAGAAAGATATAGAGGCAGATGTTAAAGCTGCAGAAGAGGTAAAGAAGAGTACTACAAGTATTGAGAAACTTAATCTTTCAACAAGAACAGAAAATGCACTAAAAGATGCTAAAATAAAAACAGTAAGTGACCTTAAGGAAATGTCAGAAGAAGATCTCAAGGAAGTTAAGGGTATAGGTCCAAAGTCTGTTGAGGAAATTAAAAAGGCAATTAAATAACTTAAGTATTAAAGATATGGCAGTAACAGTTGAAGAAATTAAAACATTAAGAGCTAAGACATCTGCTGGTATGGCGTTATGTAAAGAGGCTTTGGTTAAAACAAAAGGAGATATGGAGAAGGCTGTTGAATATATTAACAAGAGAAGTGATGTTATATCTAGATTAAGAAATCTTACAGGAGCTAAAATTGGTTTATGTAAATTAGCTCTAGAAGATGCCCAGAAAGATTTTGAGAAAGCAGTAGAAATTATTAAAGAAAGAGGTTGGGATGAAGCAATAGGTGAGGATACAGGAGAAAAAATTGAGGGGATTATAGAATCTTATGTCCATGGTAAGGAACAGAAACTTGCTGCTTTGGTAGAGGTTAGATGTAAAACAGACTTTGTTGCAAGAAATGAAGATTTTAGAGAGTTTGCACACGAGGTAGTACTACAGGTTGCGGCAATGAAGCCTGAGTATGTATCAAAAGATGATATCTCAGAAGAGGAAGTTGAAAAATTAAAAGAATTATTCAAAAAAGAAGCTAAAGCAGAAGGTAAGCCTGACAATATTACAGACAAGATAGTAGAGGGAAAGTTAATGAAGTTTTATTCTGAGAAATGCCTTTTGGAACAGAAGTGGTTTAAGGATGAAGAAAAAACTATGGGTAGTCTTTTAGATAATGCAACACAGAAACTCGGAGAGCCTATAGAGATCCACAGGATATTAATCTGGGAAGTGGGTAAATAGTAACCAAGGCTTAGCCTAGAATTTTACTTGTTCGAACAATCTTTCATAATCTCTGACACTGTTATAGGCCTTTAAGGCAAAGCCTCTTGTTAAAGCTCTCCCGTTAATATAAAATTAATCAGTATTATTTTAGTAGGAAAAGCTTTTATGGATACAACAGTATTTAAAAAAGACATAGATAAATGTATACAGTATCTTAAGGAAGATCTCTCTCAAATTAGGGTAGGTAGGGCTACTCCAGATTTGGTTGATGAGGTTATGGTAGATGCATACAATACGACATCTCCTTTAAGGAATTTATCTACAATTACTGTTGTAGATGCAAAGACGATAAATGTAGAACCTTGGGACAAGACAATATTAGAGGATGTTGGTAGAGGGTTGGAGAATGCTAAGTTAGGATTTTCAATCATAATGGAAGGAAATAGAGTGTTGTTAAAGCTCCCTGAGTTAACAGAGGAAAGAAGGAAGGAGTATGTTAAGGTTATGAAGGAGAGGGTAGAAGATGCTAGGGTGGCAGTTAGACAAGTTAGGCAGAAATATATGAAGGATATAGATGAACTAGAAAACGACGGTCTTTCTGAAGACCAGGCAGATCGTGTAAGGGATGAGATAGAGAAGAATGTAAAAGAGGTTAATGAGAAAATAGAGGGGATTAGAGAGGAAAAGGAAAAGGAACTTCTTACAATTTAAATTTTGCCTATGACATATGCTTTCTACTTTAGTAAATATATTGCTTTTCATATTTGTAATTGGTTTTTTAACCTTAATTCATGAATTAGGGCATTTTCTTGCAGCAAAGATTGTAGGAGCTAGGGTATATGAATTTTCTCTTGGGTTTGGTCCTAAGCTTGTGTCAAAAAAATATAGAGAAACTCTTTACTGTATTAGAATAATACCCCTAGGGGGTTTTGTGAAGATATTGGGGGATGGTGATCCTAGTGATTATGAAGAGAAGGGAAGTAAGGAGGATTTACAAGAGAGTAAGTACAATTTGAATAATAAGACAAAAATAGCACAGGTGTTCGTTATGTTAGCAGGTGTGTTTATGAATATCTTTTTTGCTATTGTTTTTTACTATGCTATTTTAGGTTTGAACGAATGGAAATCAAATCCAATATATGTTGATTTAGATAAAGTAAATATTATTGGAGCAGAGTTAGAAACTGTAGTGGGTTACCAGATAGTAGAAGATGGTAAAGCACAGGATGCTGGTTTGCCAACATATGGTGTAATTAAGGAATTAAATGGCAATAAAGTAGAGAGTAGGGATGGTTTAGTAGAGATGATAGGAGACAAGGAGAGTGTTTCTTTACTGATTTGTGATGATATGGGGGTTGAGTGTGATAATTATATAGTAGATGTTGATAAGGAGGGTAAGATAGGGGTATTTATATCTCATGGTCATATTCTCGATTATGGAAACAATAAAATTTTTGCAGGACCAATATATTTAGTAAATAATCTTAGGATAATATCTAGAGTGTTGGGTTCTATGATAGGGACAGCTAAAGAGACAGGGGATTATTCAGATCTTTCTCATACAGTATCTGGGCCAATAGGGATATTTTTATTAATAGATAGTCTTAAGACTAGGGGTATGATTGTTTTTCTTTCTTTAATTGCAGATCTTTCTATTTCTTTAGCAATTATGAATCTTTTACCTATACCAGCATTGGATGGGGGTAGGGTGTTAATAATAGCTTTGGAGGGTGTTTTTAGGAAGGAGTTTGATGAAAAATTAAAGGCAATTATTATTAATATTAGTATGGTTTTACTTATAGTTTTAGTTGTATTGGTAATGGTTAAGGATGTTGTAAATATAGATACCATGAGGATGATGTTTGAATAATGAATATAAAACTGCCAAATAAAAAGAAAAGGAATGTTATATTTTTATCTATTTTGGCTTTTTTGTTCTTTGTTTCAGGAAGTTTTTTGTTATGGAGGGTAAATCAGGAGAGTAGGTTAGATCCCCTAGAGGGTGAGGCAGGAAGTGTAGGGAGTTGTTGTTGCCCCAAGGGGGAGAATTGTGGAGGTGCTTGTCCATCATATACGATTTGTCCTACAGGAACAGAATGTAATAAACATTCATCATGTAGTCATTTAAATGCAGAATGTGGAGTATGTCAATATGTCCAACAAGGTTGTTATTGGGGACATCAGTTCCCCTCTGGGGTTGTGGATGATAAAAATGCCTGTTACTGTTCAGTTAACCAGACTTGGAAGAAATCAGACTCTTGTAAGTGTGCCGGGAATTGTGCAGGAGAGGTCCCTAGAGATTGTACCAAGAGTAAAGTTTGTGAATTTCCTAAAAATGCTTTTTTGGGTCCTGGTATGACTTCTTGTACCTGTATGAACTGGTGGGAACAAAAAGCAGCAGCGAATTCTATTTCTGGATCATATTGTACTTCTGCACCACCGGTGTGTAGTATTTCTAAAACTTGTGCTCAGTACGATATGTTAGATTGTGGGATCTCTGGAGACGGAAAAAGTAAGTCAGGGTGTACGAGGATGTCAGATGCTAGTTGTAAATCATATTGTCCAGGTTGTCAGAATATGAGTGTTTTTTATTTATATTGTAAATCCAAACCAGTAGTGCCAACACCTAACGTCTGTGATGGCGGTAATTGGGAAAGTAAGCCATCTGGTACATATCTCTACTGTGATGAAATATTGTATTCCTTTGTAGCCAAAGACTCAGATGGTATTAATAAATCTTCAATAAATGTAAAAGTTAATGGTGATGCTAGAGTTAATGCTAGTCAAATATCTCTTAAAACTGGAGATACAGAGGTAAGAGTTACAGAGACTCTTAGTACAGAAGAAAATTGTTTGGATCCTGGAGAATACACCATAGAAACAAATTGGACAGACAAAAAAGGAGCTACTAGTACACAATGTGCACTTACCACGTCATTTACAGTCTTAGAAGAGGTTGAGAATCCTAATTGGGATATTACTAAAACAGTTATAGAATCCTGTATAGATGAAAACACAGATGATCCTAAATCTAAACTAGATTATATAGTGACAGTTAGAAACCAAGGGGAGGGTGCAGGTCAAATTACTTCAGTAGAGGATATCTTGGATAATAAAGTACTTGAGGGATATATGGTGAATATTAGTTCTAAGGGAGAATTTCATAATGGTTTCATAATTTGGGCCTTGACAGAGGCTGATAGAGAATTTGCTCCAGGTCAATCTAAGTCTTATACATATTCCTATATTGTGCCTTCTAATGCATTTGGTTTATATGAAAACACTGTTACAGCATTCCCTTTGGAGGGTTCTCCTTTAATAGCTAATGCAAGTATAACTGCTGATTGTGTAATTTCTGAGTTTCCAGAAGAGGAAGTGGTTCCTGAGTCTCCAACTGTTCCAGAGACAGGAATATTTGACAATTCTCAAACAGCAATATTAATAGGTTTAGGGTTGTTAGTTCTTGGATTCTCATGGACAGGGATAGGTAGAAGGGTATTTGTTTTAAGTAAGGGGATTATTTCTAAGACAAAAATAACTGTTAGAGATGTAAGAGAAGGGGAAAGATTAAAGAAAGATATTAACAGGAAAAAGAATTTTGAGAAAAAGGTTGTAAAAGATTAGTAACTTGTTGATATTTGTATATTTTACTGGTAGATTATGTAATATATTTATGATTACAAATTAACTAGTATGAATCTGTCCAGTAGAAGGAGTAAGTTAATAATATTAATATCACTTTTTGTTGTATTTGCAATATCTGGGGGGTATCTTCTATGGAGGATTAATCAACCTGAGACAGTGGCACCGGATTATACGGAAGCGACGTGTCCAAGTGGTTGTTTTTGGCATGGAGGATTTAATATGTGTCTAGATAATATAGGTTGTAGACCAGAAAGTGATTATCCCAATAATCAGTGTCCCAGTGGTCGTACCAAAATGCAGGGTTTTTGTTGTGTCCTCTGTACAGGGGCTCCTTCACCCACACCAAACTGTGGAGATAGAATGCCTAGTGATATTGGTAAGGCTGTAAATTACAGGTGTGAGAATAAGGTTAAAGATGGTAAAGTATATAATTACGAATGTGGTGCTTGGTGCTATTTGCAGTCAAACAAACAATGTTGTACATCTACCCCAACTCCAACCCAATACACAGTAACATATAATGCTAATGGAGGTTCATGTACTCCTAGTAGTCGGACAATAAGTAGTGGAGGAAATTCTGCTGCTCCATCCTGCTCTCGTACGGGACATAGTCTAACAGGATTCTCAAGGGCTAGTGGCTCAGGAGGATCTCTCAATGCCTCAACTGGTGCTGTAAGCAGTGTAACTGGAAACCAAACAATTAGGGCTAATTGGGATATTAATAAATACACAGTAACATACAGCCCTGGCGAAGGAGGGTCTTGTGAGCCATCTAACAGAGAAGTAGAACACGGTGGAGACTCTAGTGGCCCTTCATGTACAAGAGATGGTTATGAATTAACAAGTTTCTCTAGAACAAGTGGTGAGGGTGGCACTCTAGATCAAGAAACCGGTGCAGTAACTGGAGTTACAGGAACTCAAACAATAACAGCAAGTTGGGATGCACTTCCTGATCCAGGATGTGGAGACAGAGCAGGAACATACCCACATACTACAACAGATTGGCCAGAAGAGAATACAGAATGGTGTGAAATAGGGGAAGCCTCAGAATTTGATCCAAACCAAGAATTTCCAAGTCCAGGAGAATCCATAACTTGGCAGTGTATTAGTGGTACTACTACAGCAAATTGTAGCACAAGAACAGAAGAAATTCCAGAGGAAATTCCAGAGGAAGAACCAGTAGAAGAAATAGTTCCTGATGCCCCAACAGTCCCTGAAACAGGAATCTTTGATGACTCTCAGAATGCAGTATTATTAGGTCTAGCATTACTCTTCTTAGGCTTTACATGGAGAATACTAGGTAGAGGTATGTACATGTCAGTATCCTTTTTAGGTAGGGTACCTAAGAAAATATCCATATATATAAAAGATGTAAAAGAAGACATACAAGCAAAGAAAAGAATCAAGCTACTTAAGAAAAAGGAGTTAAACAGAAAGAAATTCGAACAGAAAGTAGTAAAAGATTAACAAGTTATGATATAATCAGCTCGCATTACATTAATTAAAACATAAATCATGGCTGTAATTGTACATTCTAACGAAAATATAGACAGTGCTCTTAAAAGACTACACAGGGAAGTCCTTAGAGAAAAAATACTCGAAACTTACAGAGATAAGCAGTACAGAACTAAAAAATCTGACGAAGAAATTCAAAAGAGAAGAGAGTGGGCTAAGATGAAAAGAAGAAGAAGAACAGCTGCCCGAAGAGCTAAGTAAATTTTCACACATTAATACAAATATGTCTTTAGTTGATACACTACGTAAAGATATGTTTCAAGCTTCAAAAGAAGGTCAGGTAGAAAGATCTGACATTCTTAAGATGGCTTTAGCATCTGTTAAAAATGCACAGCTTGAAGTAGAGGAAGAATTAACAGATTTACAAGTTCAAAAAATTCTTAGTAAAGAAGTTAAGAAAATAAAAGACTCCATAGAACAATTTACTGAAATGAAAAGAGACGACCTAGTTGCCAAAGAGGTTCTTCAGTTAGAAGTCCTACAGAGCTACCTACCACAACCTTTAACGGAAGAGGAGGTGAGAGGGGTTGTAGAGGCTAAAGTAAAGGAATTGGGTGCTGAAAGCATGAAAGATATGGGTAAGGTAATGGGTGTGGTTATGAAAGAATTAGAAGGTAAGACAGATGGTAATACCGTAAAGAATATAGTAGAAGACATATTAGGTTAATATGAAATTAGATATCTACAACTGGGAAATTTTAAAAAAACATTTTCCGGATATTGAATTTTCAAAAAAAGATTTAAATACAATTCTCTCTAAGGAGATAAGTCAATATGATTTAGACAAAGTTCAAAGTGTTGATAATATAGATATCATTAACATTGTCTTTCTTCCTCCCAAAGATATAAAGCAATTAAATAAAGATTTTAGAAAAAAGGATACTGTAACAGATGTCCTTTCTTTTGTTTTAGAACAAAACACCTTGATAGGAGAAATATATGTATGCCCTGAATATATAGTTAAGGAATATGACTACGAAGAAGTCCTTAGGGTTATTGTACACGGGTTTTTACACCTTTTAGGGTATGACCACAGTAAACATTTTATGGGTAAACCTACATCTAAAAATGATATACAAGAAGATATGTTTGTAAAACAAGAGAATATGTTGCAGAATATAATGTATGAAATTAATAACAGGGTTAGGTAACCCAGAAGAAAAATATCTTGATACTAGACATAATGTTGGCTTTCTCTTTTTAGATGCTCTAAGAGAGAAGTTCTTGTACCAGAAGGAAATATCTACTACAGATTGGAAAAAAGAAGATATGTTTTCTTCTGAAATTTCTTTTTTAAAAGAAGATAGTAGAATTTTAGCTATGTTACAAAAACCTCTTACATATATGAATAAATCAGGTGAGGCAGTAGCTAAGGTGGTTGAGAAGTATGAAGTAGAAGATTTAAGTAATAATTTCATACTTATTCATGATGATTTAGATATTCCATTAGGTAAATTTAAAATACAGAGTGGTAAATCTCCTTTAGGCCATAACGGAGTTAAGAATGTAGAGGAGAGGTTAGGAGCGGTAGATTTTAAGAGAGTAAGGATAGGGGTTGAGGCTAGGGAGAATAAAAATATTCCAGGAGAGGATTATGTATTAACGAAATTTAGTACCACAGAGAGAGAAATAATTGATGAAGTAATACAGGATGCAATACAAGGGGTATTAGCTGATGTTTTGATTTAGCTGTTTTTAGGTGCAAAACCCTTATTTTTGAATATATACCTTTTCTATTCTATCTCCATAATACTCTCTTAAAGTAGAGTAGGAGTGCATTGTCAAATTCTCATCTGTCTCTAGTACAACAGCCAAATAATTACCCTCCAGGGTAATTCCTAGATTAAGAATCTCTAGTTTTCTTTCTTGTTCTTCTCCTTCCATTTCCTCTCTTTCCTCATCTATCTTTTCCATTACAAAAAATATTTTTCCTGGTTCTAATTCTGGATTTACATCCAGATTAAGTTCAAGAAACTGGTCATTTACCCCTAAGTAATTAAGTAAAAGGTTAGGGTAGTTATAACCATCATAAAAATAAGATTCAAAACCATACTGCTTAATATGGAAATCAGTTAGTACAGAGCCAATAGGGAGATTAATATCATAATAAGCTTGTGTCACTATTCGGTATGAATCAAAACCCCCATATAGGTACTTAATTTTGGCAATTAAGTCATTTTCATGGTTAGAAGTCCACTTCTTAGAATTAATTATATCTAAAGTAGAATCCAGAACCTCGGTATGTTTTGCCTTTTGGATATTACTCTGCCCAGTATTACCTACATACATATCTTCTTTGTCTGAAACACCATCGTAGTCAATATCGTAATTAATCTCTCCATCTTCATCATACATATATGTACTATTGTAGGTATTAGAGGATATGTACATAACAAAAGGTAAATATATTGCAGATACTACAATTAAAAACTGTAAAAATATTGTAATTAGTTTCTTTTCTGTAAAAAACTTCTTGTAAAGAACAAATAAGAATACTGCTATGAAAAGGGATTCAATTGCAAAGAAGGTTGAAAAAACTAATCCTGAGAAAATATTTGGTTCAAAAACAAATTTGAGAATGTAGAACTTGTAATTATTAAGAGGGTAGAGAAGAGGAATACTGTTAACAAGGAAATCTGACAGTAGATGGAAGAGTGTAGCTATTAAGAATGTGTTTGCCAATATATTTAACAACCTTTTGTCTAAAACTTTTCCTGTTTTTTTGTTAAAAATATATCCAGAAAAATGAATGATTAATTTTAAAAGTAACCATATACCTATGTAAAAGATTGGTGTGTGCGTTATGATATCGTGATGAATAAAGCGTGGAGCACTAAACATAGAGAGAGCTAGGATGTCAAAGTCAGGAAGTATTCCAAAGAATAAACTACATAGAGCAACTAATATTTGTTCGCTCATTTTAAGCTGTTTGATTTTTTTGTTCTGTATTGCCTCGTTGGCAAGAAACCCTATTGGTCCATGTGCTATATACATAGTAATCTTTTAACAAATATTTTAAATTACCCCTATATTATACATATTTCCTCAGTATTGATAAAATACCGATGTGAAAAAGAATATTTTAAAAAGCAACATAATAAATTCTCTTGTAGAAAGGTATGAATCTTTAAAGGGAGACATTTTAGATACCTTAAAAGTTTCTGGAGTAGAGTATGACTACTACGAATTAGCTTGTGAGATGTTAGGAGTATTGTTGGACAAAGTAGTATGGCTTTCCATAGAGCAAGATAAAAAGGAAGAGGGTAAAGAAAAAGGGATTAAGGGTAGCAGGAAGAGTGTTTTAAAGATCAAAAAAGGAGATGATTTTAATATTGATACTTTTTTTGGTTTGGGTTATGAGAGAGTGGAGAGAGTTTGGAATGAGGGAGAAATATCTGCGTTAGGAGATGTCGTTATAATATGGCCCTTTAGTATGTCTAATCTTGTTAGATTAAGTCTTTTTGGTTATGAGGTGGAAAATATTTCTGTTGTAGATGTAGAAAGTAGGAGAAAGATAAAAGAAGTTAAAGAAAGAACATTCCTAGGGGTAAACAGTAAGCTTCTAGTAGGGAATGAAGAGTCTACTAAGAGTACTAACATCACATTGGTTAGTAATATTGTAGACGATGTAGAGAAGGTAGATCTTGGTATTAGAAATATTCCTGGTATAGAAAGCCATATTTCAAAAAGAGGGATTTTAGAAATAGTAAACAACTACAAAAGTAGGGGGTATGAGGTTTGGTATTTAACAAATAATATTGAAAAATATGATCTAGAAGTGAATAAAGAATTAAGAGGTATCGTAGATTCCCTATTTGCTGTTAGGAAAGGCTTAGAGAGGAATATAAATAAGGGGTTTGTGTCATCAGTAGCCCAGGTTTTAGTTTTAACAGATTTGGAAGTTTTAGGTCAATTAGATCTCTCTGCTTACGAAAAGAGAAATATTAATATGGATCCTGGGAGTGTAGAAATATTAAAAAAGATAGTCCCAGGGGATTATATTGTCCACGAAGATCATGGTATTGGTAAGTTTGTTAAGGTAGTTAAAAAAGAACAAGGTCAATATATTGAGATAGCGTATGCAGGTGCAGATAAACTTTACATACCGCTTTCTGCTTCAGAAAAGGTGACGAAATATATAGGTGCAGGAAGGAAAAAACCAATATTAACAGGTCTAAGTAGTGGTGTGTGGAGGAGAATATCTAAAAAAGCAAAGGAGAGGGCAGAGAATATTGCAAAAGAGTTACTTCAATTGTATGCCCTAAGGGAGAGTGCTAGGTCTAAGGTTGTAATAGAGTCAGAGGAGTCTCTAAAAGAATTAGAGCTTTTTATTGACCAATTTGAATTTAAAGATACTGATGACCAATTATTAGCCACAAAACACATAGTAGATGATCTGCAAGACCAAAAACCAATGGACAGGCTTTTAGTAGGGGATGTGGGTTATGGTAAAACTGAAATAGCAGCTAGGGCTGCATTTTCTGTAGTAAATGCAGGTTACCAGGTTGCTATCCTTGCTCCTACAACAATATTAGTAAAGCAACATCTTAATGTTTTTAAGGAAAGGTTTAAACAGTATGGTGTAAATATAGCATCTCTTTCTAGATTTTCATCCTCTAAAGAAAGAGTAAAGATAATAGAAGATGTAGGGAAGGGGAGAGTAGACATTGTAATAGGTACACATGCTCTTTTGGGTAAACAAATTTCTTTTAAAAGATTAGGATTGTTAGTTATAGATGAGGAGCAAAAGTTTGGGGTTAAGCAAAAAGAAACAATTAAAAGTAAGAGGGTAGATACAAATGTTCTCTCTTTAACGGCTACTCCAATCCCGAGGACTTTAAATATGGCTCTCTCTGGAATTAGAGATATTTCTGTTCTAGCTACTCCTCCCGAGGGTCGCAAGGAAGTAGTTAATCATTTTGAAAGGTTTAGTTGGGAGGGTGTAAAGGCCCCTATAACAAGAGAATTGGCTAGAGGGGGTCAAGCCTATTTCCTTCATAACAGAGTGGACACAATAGAGTTCGTATACAACAAATTGACTACAATGTTTCCTCATGCGGTTGTTGGTGTTGCTCATGGGCAAATGGGTGTTCAAAAATTGTCTAAGACAATGGACGCATTTGTTAAGGGAAATATAGATATTTTGGTATGTACTACCATCATAGAGAATGGTCTAGATATCCCTACTGTTAATACATTAATCATACAAGATGCTACCATGTTAGGTCTCTCTCAGATGTATCAAATTAGGGGTAGAATAGGTAGGTCTCATACCCAAGCATATGCCTACTTTTTCTTTGACAATTTAAAAGGGGATGCACAATTAAGACTAGAAGCTATCAAGGAGTCTCAAGAATTGGGATCAGGTTTCTTACTCTCAAATAAGGATTTAGAGATAAGAGGGGCAGGGGATATACTTGGAAGAAATCAGTCTGGTACTATAAACTCAGTAGGTTACGGCCTGTATTCCCAGATGCTTGCAAGTGCAGTCAGCAAGCTTAAAGAATTGGGTAAATAATTTTTACTTGGCAAACCTTAAACTTTGTTCTAGTATGTACCATGTCTTCAGTCCTTTATCAAAAATACAGATCTGTGGACTTTGACGAAATCAAAGGCCAAGATCATGTCACAAAACTTTTAAAAAATGCAGTAAAGAGCGACCAGATTGCTCAAGCATATCTTTTTGTCGGCTCTAGAGGTACGGGAAAAACTTCTACAGCAAGAATATTAGCCAAAGCTGTTAATTGTAAAAACCCCAAAAAAGAGGGTAATCCCTGTAATGAATGTGAGTACTGTGAGAGTATATCTAGTGGAAGATTTTTAGACTTAATTGAGATAGATGCAGCTTCTAACAGAGGAATAGACCAGATTAGACAGTTAAAAGAAAAGATAGAGTTTTCTCCTTCTGAAGGTAAATTTAAGGTATATATCATAGATGAGGTCCATATGTTAACTACAGAGGCCTTTAATGCTCTTCTAAAGACGCTAGAGGAGCCTCCTGCACACGTCATATTTATACTTGCTACAACAGATGTACATAAGCTTCCTCCCACAATCCTTTCAAGGTGTCAGAGGTATGATTTTAGATTAGGTACAGAGAAAGAAATAAAGGATTTAATTAAAGGAATTGCAAAGAAAGAAAAGATTACTATAGAAGAGGCAGCTATGGATGTTATTGTTCAAAATGCCAAAGGTAGCTACAGAGATGCTCTTTCTACATTGGATGTTATTTATACTGGTCAAGAGGAGAGGAAGAAGGAAATAACGTTAGAGGAAACAAGATTGATTTTAGGATTACCAGACTTTGACAGTGTAATTTTGCTTCTTAAAAGCCTCATAGAAGGGAACGGTAGCAAGGCTTTAATGGTAATAGAGGAATTAGAGAGTAAGGGTGTAAATCTTCAACAATTTACTAGTTATGTGTTAGATATTTTAAGAAAGATTTTAATTGGTAAAATTCAAGGTAAATTAGAAAAAGATTTTGATTTTGTTAAAGACGTAGATATTAAATTAATACATAAGTTAATTAATCTCTTTCTTGAAGCAGAGAATCGTATTAGGTATGCAAATAACCAAGCTTTAGTTTTAGAAATGATAATTCCTGAAATGATGAGAACAGGTGTAGGTCAGGATGTTGAAATTGTAAACAAGGATGTTAAGAGAAGAATACCTCTTGAACCAGAGAAGGAAGATACGAAAAATGGTGAAAAGAAGGAAAAAGAAAAGAAAACCAAAGAAGAAAAGATAGAGGACAAGGATATTCCTGTTAAAGAAATTAAGAACAAGTGGGATGAGTTTGTTAATGAAATTAAGCCTTTTAATGGTCATCTTTACGCCTTTTTAGGTAGTGCCAATATCCTTAATTTTGACAAAGGTACTCTTTTCATAGAGGTTCCTTTCCAATTCCATATGGAGAGAATAGAGGTTCCCAAGAGTAGGAATGCAATATCTGAGATGTTTAAAAAAGTCTACGGTACAAGTTGTAGGGTCTCTTGTGTAGTAAATGATGACATTAAGCCTAAGAATAAGTCAGATGCAGATTTTGTACTAAGGAAGTTACCTGTTATTAATAAACCAAAGAAAGAAGAAAAAACCTTAAAAGAAGATAAGAAGGAAGAGAGGAGTAGGGTAGCTACAAATATTGAAGCAATATTTGAGGGTATGTAGGAATCGTCTTTTACGATATAATGTATTCATTACTTAAGTTTTTTGTACACATATACTATGTTAAATCCTGTAGAAGCGATAAAAATGCAAAATGAGGCAAAGAAGATGCAAAAGAAATTAAGGGAGAGAAAAATCAAGGGGGAATCTAAGAATGGTATGGTAGTAATATATATGAATGCAGCTCAAGAGTTTGAGGATGTTCATATAGATGAGGAGTATTTGGATCCAGATATGACAAAGGCTCTTAAGAATGGTTTCAAGGAAGCGTTTAAGGACTATCAGAAGAAGTTACAAAAAGAGATGGTTCAAGATATGGACATGGATCAATTAAAGAGTATGTTTAGTAAATAGTATGTCAGTATTACCTAAGAGTGTAGAACAAGTTATTGAGGAGTTTAGTAGGTTACCAGGAGTAGGTCCTAAGTCTGCTTCTCGTATGGCATATCATTACATTAGGTCTTCAAATAATGATGCTAGTAAGTTAGCATCCGCTCTTAATGAAATGGAGGAGAATGTAGAGTACTGTAAAGACTGTTTTAATGTAACAGACAAAGAGGTTTGTGACTTGTGTTCTTCTCCTTTAAGGAAGAAGAGTAAGCTTTGTGTAGTTGAAGAACCTCTGGATGTTGTAGCTTTTGAGAATAGTGCCGTTTATGACGGTTTGTATTTTGTACTTGGGGGAGTAATTTCTCCAGCAGAGGGGGTAGGTGAGGAGGAGTTGAGGTTTAAGGAATTACAGAAAAGAGTGGAGGAGCTTTTAAAAGAGGGAAGTATGGGAGAAGGGAAGAAAGAACAGAATAAAGAAGAGGAGAAAATAGAGGACAAAGGAGGGGAAGATAATTCTCTAGAGATAATAATAGCTACAAACCCTAGTTTAGAGGGTGAGGCTACTGCTAGTTATATTATAGATTTGTTTAAATCTTTTTCCAAAGAGGGTAAGGTAAAGATTACAAGGTTAGCAATGGGTCTTCCTACGGGTGCAGATTTGGAGTATGCAGACAGGTTGACTTTAAAGAGAGCTTTAGAGGGTAGGAGGGGGATAGAATAGGGATACCTTTAGTTTGTGGGATATTCCTTTTGTGATAATCACTATATAGCTTTTCCACATTGTTTTTAATATTCTATGGGATGGAGTAATTTTGATAAGACTGTGTTTCTCTTGTCCCATAGGATATTAAAAGTCCTCGGGAAATGCTATATAGTCCTTGTAAATAAAGGTCTTTTGGACACACTCAGTGTATATTGACTTTTAAACAAGTTTTCGGTATTATGTATATATATGTACATAATAAGAAACACAAATAAACAAAAAGAATTATTACAAACGGATCAGAGAATATTTAAAACCTCTGACTTAGCCGTCCTTTGGGATGAGCAAAACCGAAACACACTCATAAAAACGATTCAGAGATATATTGACAAGGGAATTCTTTTTAGAATATATAAGGGTTTGTATTCAACCCTCCCAATAGATAACTTGAATAAATATGAGGTGGGTTGTGCAATAGGAGGAGCATTTTCATATATCTCTGCAGAGAGTATTCTTGCAGAGAAAGGAATAATATTTCAAGACATTAAGAAAGTAACACTCTTTGGGAAAAAAGAGAAAGAGATTGTCTTTGCAGGTACAACATACCTCTGTAGGTACCTAAATGACAAATATTTGTTAAACAGGAGTGGAATAGAGGACAAAAAAAACTACTCAGTAGCTACTGTGGAGAGGGCTCTTGCAGACATCAGGCATATTAACTCAAGATTCTTTGTAGATAATGAGCTTTCAGTAAACCAAAAAGAAGTAAATAATTTAAGAAAGGAGATAGGTTATCATGATAGTTCCAAATAAAGCTGAAATAAAGCATAAAAATCAGCTGTTTCTCCTGTTAAAAGAGATATTAAAAGATTCTTTTCTTTCTCAGAACTTAATGTTTAAAGGAGGTACATATGCAAGTCTAAGAGGAGTTTTAGATAGGTTCTCAGTAGATCTAGATTTTGATCTACCAAATAAAGAGATTAAGGATGAGGTAAGAGGAAAATGTTATGACATTTTTAAAAAATTAGATCTAGAAATTAAGGATGAGAGTAAGAAACATTTACAGTTTTTCTTAAAATATGATGCACCTGAAAGAGAGAGAAATACTCTAAAGTTGGAAATAAATGATGATGTTAGTAAATATAATGAGTACGAGAAGGTTTTCCTTAGGCAGGTTCGTATGTATTGTAATGGTCATACGTTAGATACTATGTTTGCAAATAAGCTTTATGCTTGTAAGGCTAGGTTTGATAAGAACGGAAAGATAGCGGGTAGGGATTTTTATGACATTTACAAATTTTCCCTACAGGGTATAGGTATTAATTCAAAAGTAATTGAGGAGAGGATAGGGGAGAGTTATGTTAATTATTTAGAATCATTAATTTCATTTATAGAGGAGTATTTAACAGAGAAGTTGTTAAACCAGGATTTAAATCCGTTACTTAAGCAGGAGGAGTTGGATAAGGTTTTACCAAATATTAAAGAGGGTGTGATTGTGTTTTTAGAGGATGAGGTATCTAGGGTAAAAGGAGAGTAGAGGAGCACAATATATAACGCAGATTAATGAATGATTGAGAGGCTTATTTTTTGTATAAAGTCTCTAACCCTATAGAATATTAAAAATCCATTGTAAAATCTATATAGTCCCCACTACTAAAGGACTTTGTATTACCTTCGACTTATGTTTAAAAATGGCATTTACTTGGGATACAGTGTAAAATAATTCAGTATGAAGTTATACAGTACCCTAAATAAAAAAGTAGTAGATATTAAACCTCTTAAAGAGGGTGAAATCTCAATATACAGTTGTGGTCCTACGGTATATTCCAGGGCGCATATAGGTAATCTTAGGTCTAGTGTTAATTGGGACATACTACAGAGAGCCTTCACATATCTGGGATACAATGTAAAAAGGATTATGAATATGACTGATGTAGGTCATATGACGGCAGATGAGGATTTTGGTGAAGACAAAATAGGGAAACAGGCTTCTGCCGAAGGTTTAGAGCCAATACAGATAGCGAATAAATATATAGATACAGTATTAGATGACTTTAGGCTTCTAAACATATTATCTCCTACAGGGGAGGTCATTCCAAAGAATCTAGATCATAAAGGGATAGCAAAATATGGTTTTCCTAGAGCTACAGAGTATGTAGAGGAGATGATAGATATTGTTAAAAAAATAGAGGCCAATGGATATACATACGAGACTAAGCAAGCTCTTTATTTTGACGTAACTAAGATAGAGGACTACACTATATTCACAGGACAGAAGTTAGAGGAAAAACAAGTAGCTGTGAGGGATGAGGTAGATGTAGACCCAGGTAAGAAGCATCCTGCAGATTTTGTTCTTTGGATGAAAAAATATGGAAAGTATGAGGATCACCTAATGAACTGGGAATCGCCTTGGGGTATTGGATTTCCTGGTTGGCATATTGAATGTTCTGCCATGAGTACCTCTATTCTTGGAGAAAAATTTGACATCCATACCGGTGGTATAGATCTATTATCTGTGCACCATCCAAACGAAAGGGCACAAAACATTGGTGCTTTTGGTAGTCCAGCAGTTAAGTATTGGATTCACAATGAGTGGTTAGTAACTATAAAGAACGAAAAAATGTCAAAGACTGATGGGAATGCTGAAAATCTTCCAGGTGTCTTAGCCTTAGGTTTTGACCCTTTGGATGCTAGATATCTCTTCATTTCTGTTAATTACCGAAGGAAAATAAAATTTTCGGTTGAAGCTCTAGAAGGTGCAAAGAATGCAAGATTGTCTTTAGTTAGAAAAATTAAGGAATTGGGTAATAAAAAAGGTCAAT